>JAUIGQ010000060.1 GCA_030429925.1 Bacteroidia bacterium
TTCGAACGCGCTAAGAAGATCGTATAGACTGTTTATCAATCAGTTATAGCCTTTGAAAATTTCTAGAAAAAAAGCTGTTTTGGTTTTTGGTCATATTCAGAAAGCGGTCTATATTTGCAGTCCGAAAAAAAGGACTTGCTAGCTCAGCTGGTAGAGCACATCCCTTTTAAGGATGGGGTCCTGGGTTCGAACCCCAGGCAAGTCACCAAAGCAGAAGGCAGTTAATTGTTTACCAATTGATTGCCTTTTTTTATTCCCCACTATTTCCCCACATTTCATGAAAACAATGACTTCGAATGTGCAATCATTTAAAATACTTGTTTCTGAGTATTGATACCAATATTACCTTGAGATATCTTGCAAAGATTAATAACATAAACAAATCAATTATGAAAAAATCAATTGCAACAGTTTCTCTTGTTTTATTAGCTCATTTATTCTTAATGAGTATGAACGACTTTGAGAGTTCATTAAAATCAGTAGAAGTTATTATTAATTATAACGGCTGTGATTATAAAGTATATTACGCTTCTACTGATAAGGATATCTTTAACTGTAAAAATTATTCTTTTGCAGGCAGTATACCAGAAGGTAAAGGTTCGAAAACATTTAATCTGTCAGGAGATGAAATAAACTTAATAATAATGAAAGAAGGAAAGAATGTTTGTGATCCTCCCAAGTATGTTAAGTATAAAGGAATTGTAAAAGGAAGCGTGATTATTCCTATTAGTGACAGTAAATGTGATTAAGTGCATAGCCCTTCCATTTGGAGGGGCTTTTTTCTTGTCTATATTTGAAATACAATTTGCTATATGAGTGGATGCTTAAAAACTCTTCTAGTATTATTCCTCGGTATAGTAGCCTTAATTATTGTATTCTTTATTTGGGGCTTATTTAAGGTAAAAGATAAAGTTGAAGATATAGCTAAAGAGGCTGAAGCAAGAGAGAGGATAGAAGCTAAATTTCACGCTTCTGAAGATTTTGCAATGGAATTAATAAAGGACAATTATGAATTTTATGAGCGTGACATCTCATACAAAGACGTAAAAATTAGGCGAATAGATAATAATGAATTTGAAATTTCTGTACTGGAGTGCATTTGTTCTCCTTCTAGCTGTAAAGACGATTATTGCTGGGACTCTGTTGTAAAGAAGTTAATTGTAGCTCCAGACTCAACCTATTCTTATAAAACTAAATACTATTAACCCTCTGTATTCTTGCATTTTTCTATGCAAGAGCTTTTTATTCGTTATCATCTTCAGGATCTAAAGGAGGGCCTATAGAAGGAGGAAGGAAGCCGAAGTGATCCCCAGGCCTATTTAAATGTCAAATCATAAACTACATTCTTCAAAAGTTTTCTCATTCGTTCTTCAACGCTTCCAACCTCCTCCCTCCTTCCCTTACTCCCTTTTCATTAATTTAGAACCTCAAAATCCCCAACTATGAAAATCTTTAACGCATTCTCCTTGATCGCTATTATTGTCTTAGCGGCCTGTCAAACTCCCACTCCTGAAGTCACTCCCAACACCTTTTCAGGTACCATTGAAAATGGTGAGGTAGATACGGTCTATTTGTACAATTCTGATCATCAAGTCAAACTGGCAGTAGACAGTGGTAAGTTTGGCGATACTATTGAGCTTGGTGAAGGTTATTACACTCTGAGGATCGGTAGGGAAACCACTGCTATGTATTGGGATTCTGCTTTCCAGATCGGGATGAGCATCAACCTTAAAGAGTTTGATGAAAGTGTGGAGTATTCCGGTTATGGTGCCTATGAAAACAATGTACTGGCCAAATCCTATCTGCTCATCGAAGAGAAGACAGGGAAAGAGTTGTTCAGCAAATTTGAAGACGAATTCCTTTTGGCCTTAAAGGATCTTAAAAGTGAACTTCAGGGTCTTTTAGGAGATCCACATGGAAGCAAGACTTTCAAGGAAGAACAAAGACAAAATGCCATTTACTATTACAACAGCTACCTCTACAGTTATCCCTCCTATCATAAATACTATAATAAGCTGGATAGTTTTGAAGTGAGCGCCGGCTACTATGATCAGATCGAACCTTTTGAAAAAGATCTTGCCTCCACCTTTGAACGTTCATCCAGCTACAGAGAGCTATTGAACTCTTATGTGCAACATCAGGTTAGAGAAAGGACTGAATCGGAAGGTGGATTTGTTCCGGCACTGCGATCAACCATTAATGAATTCAGTGCAGAAAACATCAAGAATTCTATCTTAAGCCAATATTCCTATCAGTTATTAAAACCTTCTGAAGACCTTGATGAGCGATTTGAATTACTGAAAGTGGAGATTTCTGATACTGCTGCTTTAAGGAGATATACGGAAGGCTATGAAAAATTGAGCAAGCTCAAAAAGGGAATGCCTTCTCCATCTTTTGAAGGCTATGAAAACCATGCAGGTGGAACTACCTCACTTGCCGACCTAAAAGGCAAATTCGTTTATATTGATGTATGGGCTACCTGGTGCGGACCTTGTCTGAGAGAGATCCCCTCTTTAAAAGAAGTGGAGGCTGATTACCACAAAGCCAATATCACCTTCCTTAGTCTATCGATCGATAAGGAGGAAGACCATGATACCTGGGTGGATATGGTGAATGAAAAGGAATTGGGCGGTATGCAATTGTTTGCCGATAATGATTGGAGCTCTCAATTCATTAAAGACTACTATATCAGAGGTATTCCCAGATTTATCCTCTTGGATCCGGAAGGGAAGATCATTGATGCTGATGCTCCTCGTCCTTCTGACCCTCAGCTGAGAACCCTATTGGATGGAGTTTTAAAACCGGTATAAGTTTCTCAATCTAACCGCAATTTTGAATAAGACACTCCAATATGTATTGGGTGGAGCAGCCTCTCTCCTTGTATTGCTCTTTCTCATCAAGGAGGCTCAGGGCAATGGCGACTTCAAGATCTTTCTGGAAGCAGCCAACATGATCAAAGGAGGAAAGTCTCCTTACCAAGAATGGATCTTTGTGAGCGAAGGCAATTACGGACAGTATTTTTACAGTCCGCTTTGGGCTGTGCTACTTATCCCCTTTACCTATCTGCCTGCCTTCGTCCCCAAATTCCTCTGGCTGGGACTTAATGTTTTCTTCCTATACAGGGCCTTCCTACTAATGCAAAGAATGAGTGGAGTTGAGAAGGGATCTAAAGGACTTTGGATCATTTACCTGCTTACTTTCATAGCAGGAGTGCGCTTTGTCCTCTACAACTTCAATATGATCCAAATGACCATTTTTATTCTATGGTCTGGTTTGGAAAGCTTATGGCTTATCAAGAGGGAGCAACCTCTAAAAGGTGGATTTCTATTGGCCTTGGCCATCAATATCAAGATCCTTCCCATCGTCTTGATCCCCTATCTGATCTATCGTTCGGAATATAAAGCAACGATCTACACCTTTCTCTTTTACATTGCTTTGCTCTTTCTTCCCTTTCTTTTTATTGGCTGGGAGTTCAATCGAGAACTACTTAGTGGTTGGTGGAGCAATATTGATCCAAGTCGGACGGATAATTTGATAGAGACAGAGATCGGTCAGCATAGTCTAACGGCCTTGATCCCCGCCTTATTAACCACTGTTGAATCAACCATAAACCTACCCCGACAAATTCTTCATTTAGACGCTTCCACTGCCGTTCAACTCACCAATATTTTTCGATTGGGCTTGGTGCTCCTTTCTATATGGTTCTTTCGCTGGCCTCCTTTTCGAAAGGCCGAAAGTCGCTCATTTGAAATGAGGGAATTGGCCTACCTCTTCTTGCTGATTCCACTGATCTTTCCCCACCAGCAGAAATATGCCTTCGTCTTGAGCATAGTCGCCTATTTCTATTTGATCTGCTATCTCTATCTGAATAGAACAGCTAGCAAGGATAAAAGATATTACTGGGTCTTTGGTTTGGTCATCTTATCCTTTGTATTAATGACCTTAAGTACAGATGGAGTGGTAGGAAGAGAATTCAACAAGATCACCCAGCATTACAAGCTTATCACTTGGGGAGCATTGGTCTTGATCCCTGCATTATACCTCGCCAAAGGAAAAGCTGTTTCTGCTGAAAAATAAAAAGGGCCCGAGCTTTCGCCCGGAACCCTTCAGCTTAACTAAAACCACTTCCTTCCTTAGGAAGCATTGAGGATGTCCTCATGCTCACATTCTCCTCCGGCCTTATCACCGCCATTGGTGTCACCCCAGCACTTGGTCCACAAGCGATCGCATTTGGTGCGATGACTACAGGCGTGACCAATGGAAAGGAAACCACCTTTCACAGACATCATCTCCTTATTGTTCAGTTTGATAACTGTCTCCGGCTTCAATTCCGGAAGTTGGGCAATTTTTACTTTTTTCATAACAATTGCATTTAAAGCCTACTCTGTTTAGAATTTGGATTTTCAGCTTCCTCCGGCCAAAGTCTGCTATTGCCTGAAAAAATTTGGAATGAAGACATTCCCATCGACCTGATTAAATTTTGCTCTTTGGTCTCTATAAAGCTAATTTCAATTTTTGAAAATCATGTTGTATATTCGGTTGTAATTAACAACCAATTAGCTGTAACTTACAACTTGATCGTGATGGAAAAAGAAAATGTAAGACTGGCTGATCAGATACGTTTTATACGCGAACTAAAGGGATTCTCTCAGGAATCCGTCGCCAACTATCTTGGAATTAGTCAGCAAGCCTACCAGAAAATGGAAAGCGGCAGAGGCCGCATTAATAGTGAACGACTGAAGAAGATCGCCTTCTTCTTATCTGTCGAATCCAACGAACTTCAGCATATCAATAGATCAGAACTACTGATCGGGTATATTCATAAGAACTTAAAGGATTCCTCAGGTAATGCTATGAAGAATGAGATCAGATCCATACAAGAGGATCTGAAGCATTTGAACGCAATGACACAATTGATCTTGAGCAAGCTAGAACTCCAGCAGTAACCTCACATTGATCTGGCGAGAGGTAAGGTAGTTGGGCACTGCATACTGACGATTGGTTACATCGGTCACCCAGAGGTAGGAAAGGGTATTGTTTCGCTGCAAAAGGTTGAACACATCCACCCCTAACCAAATGGCTTCAAAGTGCTGCAGAGGACCGCTGGTCTTCTTCTCTTTATAGCCGTAAAGCTGTTTTGACAGTCCAAGGTCTACACGGATATAGTCAGGGATGCGGAGAGTGTCTTTATACCGTTCATTGGAAGGCGGACCGAATGGCATTCCACTACCATAGTGCAAGGTGATGTTCATCTTGTAGCTTGGATTCTTGGGCAAATAATCCTGGAAGAACAGACTGATGTTCACTCTTTGATCGGTTGGTCTAGGAATATAGCCGGGTTCTCTTAAAGTGCTGTCTACCGGAGTTGAATTGTAGGTAAATCCAGGAACGATCTTCTCTCCATCGCTGTTGTAGTAATCGAAGTAGGCATCGTTATCAATGTCTTCCTCTATCTTCAAAAATCCAATGTTGATCCAGGAATCTACTCCTTTTACAAATTCACCGTTCACTTTAAAATCAGCACCTACTGCATACGCTTTTGCTGAGTTTTCAGCATAATATCTGATCCTCACATTATCCAGCTCATAAGGAATGATGTTATCCATATCCTTGTAATAAGCCTCGCCCACAAATTTGAAAGGCCTCCCCCATGCTGTGAAGTTATAATCGGCTCCCAATACATAATGAATGGATCTTTGAGCATTGATATTTGTATTCAGATTTCCGTTGAAATCTCTCATCTCTCTGTAGAAGGCAGGTTGATAATAGAAACCCGTGCTAAATCTAAACAACCAATCTCTTTTCCAATTGGGTTCATAGGAAATATTGGCTCTTGGAGAAACCACCGTCTCTTCATTTAAGTTCCAATAATTGGCTCTCACTCCGGCAGTAAAGGTATATCGGTTCTCTCCCTCATCCAGCCATCTGAAGCTTCTTTGAGCATATCCCATCACCCGACTGGAGGAAACAGAATTGCTGGCCTTTGCAGCGTTGAAAAGGGTCAGTTCAATGGGTCTTACCGGATCCTGTCCTGGAGTTTGAGGCGGTTGTGGAACGGAATATCCGGCCGAGTCGATGAGGTCCCATTCACTTAATTCATCTTCAATTTCTTCATGCTGAAAGGAGGCTCCCCATTCGTAGTTCCCATTGTCCATTAAGAGCTTCCCTCTTAATTGGGCATTGAAAACGCTGGCCTGAAAGTAGTTCCTGGCGTGATTCAAATAAGAACCGACTCCCCTATTAAAGGCCACATCTCCGAAATTGCTACTACTGAGATCCCTCTCCAGTTCATCAATGAAGTATTGGCCGAGAATATCAAAGGTTTCGGTTTCGTATGAGCGATAAGCAGAAGTGATCAGCTTTAGACTCAATCTATCATTGGGTTTGTAGGTATTGATGATGGATCCGAAATAGGTTTCGTAATCGGTGACTTCTTGTCCTTCAAAGTAGATGGTCAAACGGAGGGCTTGCTGAATGGTACCAAAATCCGTTTCTCTGGTTTCAGGAATGAACTCGTATTTGTTCCTAGCATAGTTTCCCAAAAAGCCGATCTGCCATTTTTCCGAAAGATCATAGGTGAGATAGGTTTGAATATCTGCAAAGACCGGCTGATAATCTCCATCCGTATCCAAGCTGCTAAGAATGTATTGATTGGTTCGATAACGTACACCGGTGATATGGGTTAGTCGTTTATCCAGACCGGTTCCTTCTAAATGCATGCTGGCCCCTAAAAGGGAGGCATTCACAGAACCACCAAATTCCTTGGGTTCTTTGTATTTAACTGCAAGCACGGACGACATCTTATCACCGTATCTAGAAGAGAACCCACCCGCCGAAAACTCAATGTTCTCCACTAGATCAGGGTTGATGAAACTCAAGCCTTCTTGATTTCCTGAGCGGATCAAAAAGGGTCGATAGATCTGAATGTCGTTCACATACACCAAATTCTCGTCGAAAGATCCTCCTCTTACATTGTACTGAGAAGAAAGCTCATTATTGGAAACCACACCGGGCAGGGTCTTAATGGCCGTCTCGAAGTTTCCAGACGGATTGGGCATCTGTTTGATATCCTTTGGATCAAGGGTCTCCATGGTATTGTCCCGATCTTTCTCTTCTTGGATCTCTACCTCCGGAATGTTCACATCCGTTGGTAATAGCTGAACATCCTTCTCCAAAATCTCCCCTTCTTTTAAGGTCAGTTTAAAACTTTGTGGCTGAAAAGAGATGTGGGTGATGACGATCTCAATCTCTTCCTCTGCGGGAACCTCCAAAACATACCTTCCTTTGCGATCAGTGATGCTTCCCTGTGCTTTTCCCTTAACAGATACCGTAGCCGCTTCAATAGGCTTTGATTCCTTATCGAGGATCTTTCCTTCTATCTTCGCTTGGGAATAAACGGCCTCACAAAAAAGAAAGAAAACAAGAAGGGGTAAGAATCGTTTTATTTGCACGGCCTCAAAAATAGTGAATGCAGGGCTTCAAAAGGGGTAATATTTAACGTAAGAAGTGCAGAATATTGTAGAAATGAGCAATGAACATCGATTTAATATTAGGGTATACGGAATCTTGGTGAACGACCGCAAGGAGGTACTGATCTCAAAGGAGAGAAGAAGAGACTTCAAATTCACCAAATTTCCCGGCGGTGGACTTAATTGGGGAGAAGGCAGCAGAGACTGTATCAAAAGAGAGATTCGGGAAGAACTGGGGTTGGAGATCAGCATCAAAAATATGTTCTATCTAACTGAGCATTTCCAAGAATCTGCCTTTCGAAAAGAAGACCAATTGATCAGTATTTATTATTGGATCGACAGCAATGAAAAGGATCAGATCGAGGATGGAATGGAATCCAAGGATCCTGCGGAAGAAGACAATCGGTTCTATTGGCAAATGATAGAAGATCTGAATTTGGATCAACTGACCTTTCCAATTGACAGAGAAGTTGCTAAACTTCTTAAGTCCAAATTTCAATGAACCATCACTTTGAATAAAGTAGTTAGTTAATTTAGGGTCATCGAAACGATCGCTAAATACCTCATCTATCTGCACGCATTTAGCGGAGGCATCTCCTTACTAAGTGGAACCTTGGCTGTTCTATTCAAAAAAGGAAGCAACCGACATAAAAAGGCCGGAAAACTCTTTTACTTTTCTCTTCTTGCTTCTGCACTGATTGCCATTATTATTACTCTTACCCCCACCAACTTTAGTCCTTTCCTTCTAGCCATAGGTGTTTTCAGTCTTTACCTGCTTTTAAGTGGCTACAGAGCACTAAAATTCAAAAATCTTCAAACCAATCTGCACATTGATCAAATGATCTCAGCGGGAATGTTGATCGCCAGTATTTTGATGATCGCATTACCAATAATTAATCAGGGGAAGATCAATATCATTTTAACCGTCTTTGGTGCAATCGGACTATTTTCTTCTATCAGGGACTTAAGGATTTTCCAAAATCCACATGAACTCAAAAAGAACTGGATGACTCTTCATTTGGGGAATATGATGGGAGCCTATATTGCCTCCTTCACTGCTTTTTTAGTAGTAAATGAAGTACTACCTCCCTTGGTAGGCTGGCTGGGTCCAACTGTGTTAGGCAGTTTCTACATTGCCTATTGGAATATCAAGATCAATAAGAAAAAGAAGAAAAAGTCGGTTACCTAAGAGTTCTTGCCTCTAAAGTAGAGGTAATGAAAATCTTTCTCATTCATATGCTCATTGGCCACTTCCAATAGATCTTCAGCAGTGATCTCATCTATCTTCTCCAAGATCTTGTCGGTTTTGCGGATATCTCCATAAGTCAGTAAGCTCTTGGCATAATAGAGCATCAAAGACCCATTGTTCTCTCTGCTTAATGCGATCTGTCCCTTCAGTTGTTGTTTATACAATCGCAACTTAGTTGGACTCAACTTTACTTCTCTCAACCTTCTCAATTCTCTGTGAACGGCCTTTACACATCTATCAACATACTTTGGATCGGTACCCAAATAGATGGAAAGCATGCCGGTATCTGAATAGGTAGCATAATGCGACTCTATGGAATAGGTGTAGCCGTACTTCTCTCTCACATTGAGATTCAAGAGAGTATTCATGGCCGGTCCGCCCAAAATATTGTTCAGCAAGATCAATGAAAGTCGTTTGGGATGTTTGGCACCATAAACTGCCTTCCCCATCATACAATGAGTTTGATAGGTATCCTTTGCTTCGCTCACATTCTTAACTGGAATGTTATTGTTGAACTTTACCCGATCAAATTGGGAGGCCTTGTTGGATGGAACTTCTCCAAAATACTTCTCCAATTTGTTCTTCAGTCGTTTGAGAGAGATATTTCCCACAGAACTGATCACCATCTCTTCAGAACGGTACAACCTAGAGGTAAAATCAAGAAGGTTCTTTTTGTTAAAGGAGCGAACACTTTCTTCGGTTCCCAAAATGCTGTGCCCCAGTTGGTGGCCGTCAAAGACCTGATTCTCAAAATCGTCGTAGATCTGGTCGGATGGACTGTCGAGATAAACTTTGATCTCATCTAACACCACTTCTTTTTCCTTCTTCAGTTCCTTGGCCGGAAACTCTGCATTGAAGGAGATATCGCTGATCAGCTCTAATGCGCGATCGTAGTATTCTGTAAGAAATGAAGCATAATAGCAAGTGATCTCTTTGGTGGTATAGGCATCTAGATCTCCACCAACAGAATCCATTCGATTGAGGATGTGAAAGGCCCTTCTTTTCTTAGTCCCTTTGAAGATGGCATGTTCAATGAAATGGGCGATGCCCTCTTCTCCCTCTCTTTCATCCCTGCTGCCTGCATTGATCATCAGGCCGCAATGAGCTACCGGTCTGTCTGTTTGTTTGTGCACTACCCTGATCCCGTTCGATAGCCTAAAAATGCTGAATTCCTGCTCCATAATTGTGGGGCTAAATTAGTAAAGAGTCTAGAGCCAAGAGTCTGTGGTCTAGATTAATTAGTTTAAAGGAGTTAATAGTTGATAGGTTACTAAGTGAAAGAGGTTTCAAAGGTTGGTTGAAAGGAAGACGGAAGATTTTTAAGAAATCAGAATGCAGAAGGTTTTGTGTTAGTCGAATCAAGTTCATGGTTCTTATTTCTTTACTCATACTTCTATAGAAAGTGGATCCAGTATATACGATCCCTTTTTAACCACAACGGTCACGACGAATTCACAACGAACACAGCGTTGAGACCTTTGTGCCTTCTTTGTGTTCGCCGTGGTAAGAAAGAAAGTCTAATAAATCTGAATGATGAATTCAGAGCACAGAAGGTAAAACTTAAAGCGAAACAAAGTCTTGGTTCTTATCTCTACTCTTTGCTCCTTTGCTCCTTTGCTCCTTTGCTCCTTTGCTTATTTGACCTCTGACATTTGACATTTGACATCTGACATCTGACTTTTTAAAATCACTCTTCCTTCACTCCTTCCAAAGTATCTTCTCCCAAGCCGTATTTATCAACCAAATAGATCATGGAGGCAAAAGAAGCAGCACCGAGCTCCAATTCTCTTTTGTGAACGTTTTCAAACACATCTGTATCAGAATGATGATGGTCGAAGTAGCGTTGATCATCTACTCTTAAACCAATCAAAGGAACTCCTTGCTTTTTCAGTGGACCAATATCTACACCTCCCCAACCGGCTTTGAAGATGTGAAGATTGTAAGGCTCTAAGAGAGGCTCCCAACTTTGCATTTGCTTTACATTTTCCGGACTTGCATCCAAGGTAAATCCTCTGGGTACGAATCCTCCTCCATCACTTTCCAAGGCGGCATAATGCACTTCTCCTTTTTCCTTAGCAACGGCTGCATAGGTCTTCCCTCCTCTGTTTCCGTTCTCTTCGTTCATGAACAAGACACATCTTAGGGTATGCTTTGGACGATAGCCCATTTCTTTCATGATCCTTAGCGCTTCTATGGAGTGGATCACTCCTGCCCCATCGTCGTGCGCGCCTTCTCCTACATCCCAAGAATCAAGGTGTCCGCCAAAAGTGATGATCTTACCCGACTCTTCTGTTCCTTTGATCTCGGCTATTACATTAAAGGATTCCTTATCCGGAAGAACTTGCGGATTCACATTCATATAAGCCTTTAGATCCTTCTGCTTCTTTAACTGAGCGCTCAATCTGTTGGCATCGGGAAGACTGATGGCAATGGAAGGGATCTTTTTCACTCCTTCTTCATATCCCATGGAACCGGTGTGGGCATGCTCATCTTGATGGTGACTCATGGATCTGACAAAAACACCTACTGCACCAAATTTTGCGGCTTCAGAAGCACCTCCCCATCTTTGATTGACACATCCACCATAAGCTTGTCCGGTGCTGATCAATTTTGCATCCATGGGTCGGTTGTAGAAAACGATCTTTCCTTTGACCTTCTCTTCCCCTAATTCCTCCAGCTCCTCAAAATCGTGCACCTCAATGACCTCAGCTTCTATCTTTCCATTAGAAGAAACAGAACCACCAAGGGTTTTTACATTCATTGGTTTTCCATTGAATCCGGCTTCCTCAATATCTCCCCTCACCCAATGCGGAACAGTAACCGGCATCAACCAAACACTGTCGAAGTCATAAGATTCTAAAAGTCTTTTTGCCCAGACAACAGCACTATCAGCTTGAGGAGAACCGCTTAGCCTTGCCCCCACATCTTTGCAGAGGGAGCGCAAATTCTCATAAGCGTGACCTTCTGTTAAGGCAATATCATATGCCTTTCTGATAAAAAGAGAATCCTCCTTTTGGGCCTTGATGCTAGTGAATGTAAGGACTAGTAAGAATAGAATGAAATGGCTTTTCTGTGATCTCATGTTGTGAAAATAAGACTGCAATATCTGAATTGTTTAGCTTTTGTTACTTTGTGAAATGAACAACTCATTCATTAAGAGGTTTAGGAAGGATGAAAAAGATAATTGTATTTGGTGCAAGTAATAGTCGCAGCTCGATCAACCAGCAATTTGCAAGTTATGCAGCTGCTCAATTGAAAGATATAGAAGTGGAGCTTTTAGATCTCAACAACTATGAAATGCCAATTTACAGTATTGATAGAGAAAGAGAAGGTGGATTTCCAGAGGAAGCAGTAGAGTTCAAGCAAAAGATCAGAGATTGCGATGGAATTTTGATCTCCTTTGCTGAACATAATTCGGCTTATACAACTGCCTTTAAAAACATCTTCGACTGGATCTCTAGAATTGAAAAGGATGTCTGGCTCAGTAAGCCAATGCTTCTGTTGTCAACTGCTCCCGGAGGCGGAGGCGGCAAATATGTTTTAGAGATAGCCTACAATCGTTTTAGCAGAAGCAATGAGAATATTGTCGGGACCTTCTCACTTCCTTTGTTCAGAGAGAACTTCGACCCTATAGAAGGAATAAAAGACCCTGAACTTCGTATGAAATTCGAGAGTCTTTTAATTGATTTTGAGCAAAAGGTAAAGGCTTAGATATACATGGGAACTTCCATGAGAAGCACCTTGCTATTTAAATTGCTTTCCAATTCGAATCCATCAGCATCCCAAATACCGTAACCATCTCTTGCATCTAAAAGCTGATCACCGATCTTTACTTGTCCTTCCAAGACAAATACATACATTCCATTTCCTTCTTTGTGTAGCTTGTAATTGGCCTTTTTCCCACTTTTGAACTTGCCCATATGGAACCATGCATCTTGGTGGATCCACACTCCTTGATCATCCTTGTTAGGCGAAAGGATCTGGTAGAATGCATTTTCCTTTTCAACCTCTCTGATGGAGATCTGATCGTATCTCGGCTGAACACCTTTTTCTCTTGGGAACAACCAAATCTGTAAGAATTTGGCCTCTTGATCCTTGTTCTTATTGTACTCAGAGTGATAAACACCAGTTCCTGCACTCATTACTTGAACCTCTCCCTCTTTGATAACAGCAGTATTCCCCATACTGTCTTTGTGTTCAAGATCGCCTTCCAAGGGAATGGAAATGATCTCCATATTATCATGAGGGTGAGTATTAAAACCGGTTCCTGCCGCAATGCGGTCATCGTTCAAAACTCTTAGTACCCCGAAATGCATTCTTTCAGGATTGTAATAATTGGCAAAACTGAAAGTGTGGTTGGTATCCAGCCAACCGTGATTGGCATGGCCTCTGGTTTTTGCTTTGTGCAATACAGTGTTCATTTGTTTGATCTCCTTATTTGGTATATGGTTGAATCCTACTTGATCGATCAGTTTATCATAGGTTGAAATACTTTTCTCTTCAGACTTGAGGGCAGTTGGAAGAAGGGCCCCCGCTAATCCGGCTAGGACTCCTTTTTTGATAAAATCCTTTCGTTTCATAAGTTGAAAATTAAGATAATAGAGTAACAGTTGAAGTTGAATTTGGTTTTATTAGAAAGTTCCACTGAGTCTCACTGAGAGGCTCTGAGTTTCACAGAGGTAAAACTTAGCAGTATCATCGCACACGCACTTCGCACTAGTACCCGCTCCTTCCTATTTTCTCTTTATTCTTTTCTCTTTTTTCTCAAAAAAAGCTACCTTACTACCATCCAAAACACACAACCATGGTAATGAGCTACAGAGGGGCGAGAGCAGAAGAAGACCCCAAAGACCGACAAGAGGATATCAAGATCAGAGATTTCATGACCCCCTTGAATATCCTGATCACCTTTAAACCCGAGCAAACGATTGATGACGTTATGTCAACGCTTATAAAGAAAGGCATATCGGGTGGACCAGTATTGGATGAGGATGGACAATTGGTTGGCCTGATCTCAGAAGGCGACTGCTTGAGAGAGGTGGTGAAAGGCAAATACTATAATAGTCCCACAGCCAGCGGCAGAGTGAAAGACCATATGGCCATCAATGTGATCACCGTTCAACCTGATATGAACATCTTTGATCTTGCTCAAATGTTCTTGGAACTTAAGTTCAGGAGATTTCCGGTAATTGAAGATGGCAAATTGATCGGACAGATCAGTCAGAGCAATATCATGAAAGCAGTTTTAGAACTGAAGAATGAGAATTGGAGGAGAGACTGAGGGGAATTGCCTTGATTTATTGATTGATTGAGTGGTGGATTGTATTGATTTGATGATCGAGGACGATAATCGTTGACGGCGTTTTCTCCCGCAGATTTCGCAGATTCACGCAGATTACAATCAGTCCTTTGTCTTTCGTCTTGCGTCCTTCGTCCTTCTTTTCTCTTTTTTCTTTGTTCTTTTTTCTTTTCTCTCCCTACAACCCTAACACTTCCACTCCTTGCTTGAAGACCACATCAACAGGAATTCCCTCTTCAGATAATCTATTGAGGTCGGCTTTGAGTTCATCTGAGATCATGGCTTTATCTTTTACCAAATTAGCTACGCCTTCATAATCTCCTTCACCCTGCAATTTTAAGATCAATGCAGAAAGTGCATTCATGGCTTCTTCCATCTTATCGTAATCGATCAGGTAGTGACCTTCTGCTGTTTTGTTCAATGCACCGGCTTCTTTGAAGAAATTGAATCGGATCATATTGGCCTTCCCATGGGCGGAGGAAGCACCAAATCGCACCGATCTAAAAATACTTGCCATGAAAGTGGTCATATATTCTTTCAGATCTCCCTCTACTTCTCCTTTCGCATGCAGTTGAGTGATCATATACAATCCCAAGATATCTGCCTTTCCTTCTTCTAATGCTGAAGCGTGATCTTTCAATGCTTCTCGAACCGTTCCTTTATCATTGATGGTATTCTTGATCCCCAGTCCGTGAGCAACTTCATGGAACATCGTATTAGCGAAGAAGGCATCAAAACTTATAAATTCTCTTTGAGAGGGATCGATCAATACATCTGAGATAGGCAGCAGGATCTTATCGAACTTGGCCCTCATTGCATTTTTCAATTGCGACCTTCTTGTCCCTTTCTGTAACTGCACCTTTTCGTCGTTGGGTAAATTCACTGCAATGGTTTTGGACCCCGAATTACAATCTCCCGCATAATAGATCACATCAAATGCAGCCAACTGAGAATCTGTTCCCGGCTTTTCTTTCTTATACTTCTCTTCTACAGGCAAGTTCTTTTGCAACTCAGGAAGCATGCTTGCATATTTTGCCAGCTTCTCGCTCCACTCCATGTCCTTGATCAGGATATAAGACTCGTGTGCTGCC
>JAUIGQ010000061.1 GCA_030429925.1 Bacteroidia bacterium
CATCCTCCTAGATTTGAAGGACTAAAGCACAAGACTATGATCATTTCAGATATTAAAACAATAGAACATCTTAATAAGAACCTAAACATGGGGCCGGGTTACGGTGGATACTTAGATATTCTTAAATCCATTAAGTTACCCGAAGAAGAATGGTCAAGATTCTGCAGTTGGAAAGAGGATGGATACACTAGGAATTGCATCTCTAATTGCGATGCATATGAATTGATCCTCATGTGTTGGAATAAAGATCAGCACTCCCCTATTCACAACTATGATTTTCAGGAAGGATGGATCAAGGTACTTCAAGGTGAATTAAGCATAGATATCTTCAAGATCGATCATAATTCATTGAGTTGTGCTTTGGATGAAACTGTTGTAGTTTCTGAAAGGGAATACATCTATTTGAATGATAGCATGGGCTTTCACAGAGTAAGGAATAGTGGAGGTGGAAAGACTGTTAGTCTTCATTTGCACTCAGAGAGAGTTCAAAAATGGGAAGTCTTTGAAGATTGTAAGAAAGAATTTAACACGGTTAGTCCGTCCTACGATACAAAATCTGCAGATTGTAGCGACTAAAATCAAATAACTGATAAATATCATTTTTTAACCAAGCAACCAATTACAAATTTGTCTTCAACTAATTCAAACTCATGGGAGTTCTTGTACTCTTGATCATAGCATCACTTATTGTAGCATTGGGATTTTTATTTGCCTTTCTCTGGTCGGTTAGATCCGGTCAGTACGAGGATGAGTATACCCCATCAGTAAGGATGCTCTTTGAGGATGAGAATACCGGTTTGGAGGAAAAAGAGAATAAATAATATGAGCACAGAAAATACTCAAGTTGAAAAGTTCAGCTACGATAATAATATCGTACGCCTTTTTGCCAACGCAACCATTCTTTGGGGTGTTGTAGGAATGTTAGTAGGCCTTTTAGTCGCCTTTCAGTTGATCTTTCCGGTATTGAACCTCAATCTGGAATATACTGCCTTTGGTAGGATCAGACCACTGCATACCAATGCAGTGATCTTTGCATTTGTGGGCAATGGGATCTTTGCGGGAGTTTACTACTCTCTTCAGAGATTGCTCAAGACAAGAATGTATAGCGATCTTCTTGGGAAGATCAATTTTTGGGGATGGCAATTGATCATTGTTTCGGCGGCGATCACCCTTCCACTTGGTTTAACAACCTCAAAAGAATATGCAGAGTTAGAATGGCCAATTGATATCGCCATTGCTTTGATCTGGGTGGTCTTTGGTTGGAATATGTTCGGAACTATTCTGAAGAGAAGAGAGCGACACTTATATGTAGCGATCTGGTTCTATATCGCAACTTTCGTTACCGTTGCTGTTCTTCATATTGTCAACTCATTCGAGCTTCCCGTTAGTCTATTCAAGAGTTATTCATGGTATGCGGGTGTTCAAGATGCTTTGGTTCAATGGTGGTACGGACATAATGCAGTTGCATTCTTTCTTACAACTCCATATTTGGGTTTGATGTACTATTTCATTCCAAAGGCAGTAAACCGACCTGTTTTCTCTTACAGATTATCGATCATTCACTTCTGGGCCTTGATCTTCTTATACATCTGGGCCGGTCCTCACCACCTTTTGTATACTGCTCTTCCCGACTGGGCTCAATCTTTAGGAGTTGTCTTCTCAGTCATGCTGATCGCTCCGTCTTGGGGTGGTATGATCAACGGATTATTGACTTTAAGAGGTGCTTGGGATAAAGTAAGAGACAGTGCTGTATTGAAGTTCTTAGTAGTTGCCGTAACTGCCTATGGTATGTCAACATTTGAAGGACCAATGCTCTCCTTGAAGAATGTGAACGCCATTGCTCACTTTACTGATTGGATCGTTGCACACGTTCATGTTGGAGCATTGGGATGGAATGGTTTCTTGACTTTCGGTATGCTTTACTATCTGTTTCCTAAGCTTTATAAAACACAAATATTCTCTCCCAAGCTAACTTCCACTTCTGGATCGGCACCTTAGGGATCCTCTTTTATGCAATTCCACTTTACTGGGCGGGATTCACTCAAAGCCAAATGTGGAATGATTTCAATAGCAATGGATTCTTGCAGTATCCAAACTTCTTGGAGACGGTTACCAACATCATCCCTATGTATGCTTACAGAGCCATTGGTGGAACACTCTACTTTGTTGGTGTGATAGTTATGGTGTATAATTTGATCATGACTGCTAAGGCCGGCTCTTTCGTAAGAGAAGAAGCTGCTGAAGCTCCTGCATTAGCCAAAGCCAATCCTAAACTTCAAAAAGGTGAGCACTGGCACAGATGGATCGAAAGAAGACCAACTCAAATGTTGATCGCTTCTTTGGTGGTGATCTTGATCGGTGGATTGATCGAAATGGTTCCTACTTTCTTGATCAAATCCAATGTACCAACGATCTCTTCAGTAAAACCTTATACACCTCTTGAATTAATTGGTAGAGACATCTACATTCAAGAAGGCTGTAATGCTTGTCATACTCAAATGGTTCGACCATTCAGATCGGAAACCGAGCGCTACGGAGAATACTCCAAAGCCGGTGAGTTTGTATATGACCACCCATTCTTATGGGGCTCAAAAAGAACCGGTCCTGACTTGGCAAGAGAAGGAAGCTTAAAATTGAAAAAGCCCAATTCTTGGCATTTCAAACACTTCTATGATCCTAGATCTGTTTCCCCGGGTTCTATTATGCCTGCCTATCCGTGGTTGCTTGAAAAGAGCTACGACACAACCATGACAGCAGCCAAGATCAGAGCCATGATCACCTTAGGGGTTCCATATGAAGAAGATTATGCTGCTGTAGCTAATGAAGACGTGATGAAACAAGCCAATGAGATCGTAGCTGATATGAAGGATCAGCTGGAAGAAGAGGGTTTTGAGGTAGAGCCGGATAGAGAAGTAGTTGCCTTGATCGCTTATTTGCAAAGACTTGGGGTGGATATTGAAAAATCCAAAACAGCTGAAAACAACTAATTATGTTAAAGTTCATCAAACATCATATGGAAAGCATCATAGGGATCGAAATATTCCCTCTGATCTCCTTTATCATCTTCTTTCTATTCTTCGCAGGCCTGTTTATCTGGGTTGCATATATGAAGAAAGATGAAATCAATGAATTATCTCAGATTCCACTAAATGACTCAAAAAACCAGGAAGCATGAAAATTTTTCTGACCAAATACACTAAATCATTAGTGCTGCTTTTGGCTATGGTGATCCCTGCAGCCAAATTGATGGCCCAAACTGAAAGTACTATCGCGAGTTCTACAGGTATTTCAGACGGCATACTATTGTTCTTGATGTTGTTCTTTGTGTTCTTGCTTTTGGCAATCATCAACGCTTTGTCGAACAGTATCAAAAGTTTGAGCAAGCCGGCTGCTAATCAAGTGAAGAGCAAAGGCACAGAGGCCGCAAAAATGATCCTTGCTCTCGGAATGCTCGCATCCACTTCTCAATTAAGTGCAGCCAATGGCAGTTCATTGATCCCGGATTTTAGCCTAACAGATGATATGTTCTATGTGCTGCTGAGTGTGATCATCTTAGAAGTGATTGTAGTTTATGTGCTTTTCAGATCTCTCCAAACTTTGATCAAGCTAGAGAAAGGGGAAAGCTTTGAAGAGGAAATATCAAAAGAAGACCTATTCGAGAGTTTACACCTTACAGATAGAGTGCCGGTTGAAGAAGAAGAGGCCATCTTGATGGACCATGAATACGACGGCATTAGGGAGTTAGATAAGAACCTTCCTCCTTGGTGGAAATATATGTTCTATCTGACCATCGTTTTTGCAGTGGTCTATTTGTTCAGGTTCCATATTTCAGGTACCGGACAACTAAGTCATGAAGAATATGCCGAACAAATGGCTGAGGCAGCTGCAGAGAAAGAGGCAATGATGGCAGATGCTACGGACCTAATAACAGAAGAAAATGTTGTACAACTTATAGATGCTCCATCCATAGAGAAGGGAGCTGCTATATACACAGGTAATTGTGCCACCTGTCACGGTCAATTAGGCGAAGGTGGTGCGGGCCCCAATCTAACCGATGAATATTGGATCCATGGAGGTGGAATCAAGAATGTGTTCTCAACCATCAAATATGGTGTTCCAGCCAAAGGAATGATCGCTTGGGAATCTCAATTCAGTCCAAAGCAAATGCAAGAAGTAGCTAGCTATATTCTCACCATGCAAGGAACAAATCCTCCAAATGCCAAAGACCCACAAGGTGAGATCTATGTGGAAGAAGCGGCAAGTGAAGAAGAAATGCCAGTTGATGCAGACACTACTACCTCAGCAGATTCAGTAATGGCAGAATAAAATGAAAAATTTATGAGCGAAGAAAAAGCTCAAATGGATCAAAGCTTTCGCGACTCAATTGCAACTGTAAATGAGGAGGGAAAGAGGAATTTTATATTCCCCAAAAAACCAAAGGGCAGCTTTTACAATGCTCGGACCTGGGTAAGCGTTGGGTTACTTGCCCTTTTGTTTGCCGGGCCCTTCTTGAGAGTTGATGGAAAGCCTCTTTTGATGATCAATATTATAGAGAGGAAGTTCATCTTGTTCGGGCAGGTCTTTTGGCCACAAGATTTCTACATCTTCGTATTGATCATGCTGGCAGGCATCCTGTTCATTGTCCTGTTTACCGTAGTATTTGGAAGATTGTTTTGTGGTTGGGTTTGTCCTCAAACCATTTTCATGGAAATGGTGTTCCGCAAGATCGAATACTGGATCGATGGGGATTTCAAACAACAGCAGAAACTTGATAAGCAAGAGTGGAACGCTGAGAAGATCAGAAAGCGAGTATTGAAACACGGGATCTTTTTCGCCATTTCTTTTTTGATCTCCAATACGTTTTTAGCCTATATCATTGGTTCCGATGAATTGGTCAAGATCATCAGAGATAATCCTGCGGAGCACATTGGCGGACTAATTTCCATTTTGATCTTTACCGGAGTATTCTATTTCGTTTTCAGCTGGTTTAGAGAGCAGGTCTGTATAGTTGCTTGTCCTTACGGTAGGCTGCAAGGAGTAATGCTGGATAGAAACTCATTGGTTGTTGCCTATGATTATATAAGAGGTGAGAAGAGGGCCAAATTCAAAAAGAATGAGAACAGGGAGGAAGTAGGGAAAGGAGATTGTATCGATTGTAAACAATGCGTGCATGTTTGTCCCACCGGAATCGATATCAGAAATGGAACTCAACTAGAATGTGTGAATTGCACAGCTTGTATTGATGCCTGCGATCATATGATGGAAAGTGTTGGTCTGCCAAAAGGACTGATCAGGTATGATTCAGAGAATGGAATCGTTACCAGAAAGAATAAGATCTTCACCGGAAGAAGCATAGCCTATTCTGCAGTATTGGTAGTGCTTTTGAGTGTTATTACCATTTTCTTAATGAGCAGAACGGATGTGGATGCGAGTATTCTAAAAACACCCGGACAGCAATATCAAAAACGCACTGAGAACATTATTTCCAATTTGTACAACTACAAGATCATCAATAAGACTTTCGATGAGTTTCCGGTTGAACTTAAGCTGATTGACTTGGAAGGAACGATAGAGTTTATTGGAGGTGACTCTCCGGTCATTCCGGCAGAAGGGATTGCAGAAGGAAGTTTCTTTATTGTCTTGGATAAGAATCAATTGGAAGAGCGAAATTCAAAGATCAAACTTGGATTGTACGATTCAGATGGAGAATTGATCGAAACTGTGAAAACTGCATTTTTAGCACCAATAAAGATCAAGAAAAGATGAAACTAAACTGGGGAAATTGGATTGCTGTGGCTTATTCGGCCTTTGTATTATTGATCGTCTTTATGGTCTATATGGCCTTTGGTGAGAAATGGGACTTGGTGGCAGAGGACTATTATGATCAAGAGATCAAGTTTCAACAAACTATCGACAGCAAAGCCAATGTAAGTGAGGCAGGTCTGCAACCAAAGATCTATATCGAGCATGAGGTGCTGAAAATTCAATTTCCGGAGTCCAATATTGCCTCTGTTATGGACAGTGGAAGAGTAGATTTTTTCAGACCATCAGATGCTGAAAAGGATGTTAGTGTAAGCTTCAAAGAAGCTGTCTCAGGCAATCAGATAACTGTTCCTCTCCAGATCTTAAGCAAGGGGAAGTACCTGGCAAAGATGAGTTGGATGAAAGACGATAAAAACTATTACTACGAACAAAACCTGATCATTCCCTAATGGATATTTGGCTCGCCATAAGTATTGGGTTGTTGGGAAGTCTGCATTGTGTTGGAATGTGCGGACCAATAGCCCTTGCCTTGCCATTGGATAGAAGCAGTCAGTGGAAGATCTTTGGAGGCAATGCTATCTATAGTGCAGGCAGGCTCTCTTCCTACTTTCTAATGGGGATGGTTTTTGGCTCTATTGGAAGCGGTTTTGAAATGATGGGTATTCAACAATATTTGTCAATTATTATAGGAGTGTTGATCATACTTGGAGTATTGACCCACTCTAACCTTTTCTCAATTCAACTACCGGCTTTCTACAGATCATTTATAAGTTCCATTCAATCACAGTTATCCAAAGCTTTCAAACGTAAATCCAATATGAACTTACTGGGAATTGGATTTGTCAATGGATTTCTTCCATGTGGATTGGTCTATATGGCCATTGCAGGGGCAGTTAATACAAGCACAGCAGTCAAAGGAGGTGTTTTCATGTTGGCCTTCGGCTTGGGTACATTGCCATTAATGTGGGCTGTTGGGGTATTCGGAGCCAATTTCCCCTCCATGATCAGAACAAGCATCAAAAAATTCGTTCCGCTCTTTCTATTGCTTCTTGGTGTTCTTTTCATATTAAGAGGCGCAAATCTTGGAATTCCTTATATCAGTCCGATGCTAGTTGAAGAAACCCAAAACTTAAACTGTCATTAATTATGGAATGGAGAGCCTTATCTAATTCAGAGATCAATGAAAGAGTGAATTCTGCTATCAAGGAGAATAACAACTATGCTCATGGTGGGATCTTAGGAACTCCAGCTTCTTATTTAGATAAAGATGAATTCTCTCCCAATGTTCCATTTTTAAATGATGCTCCTTTCCTCAAGACTTTGATCAACAATCCCAACCATATAGGTTGCCATACACTGGATCAAAAAAGTTCTCCCATTTTCAGTGGCACTCATGAGATCGAAAAAGAACTCATTGAATTATGCGCTCAGGAGATCTTTAAAGCCGAAAAAAAGAGTATTGATGGCTATGTTGCTAGCGGAGGGACAGAAGCCAATATAGAGGCTCTATGGATCTACAGGAACTACTTCATGCAGGAGTACAATGCAAGAGAAGATCAAATAGGTGTGCTTTTTTCAGAAGACACCCATTACTCCATCGCCAAAGCCTGTGATCTTTTAAGGT
This sequence comes from Bacteroidia bacterium, assembly GCA_030429925.1. Classification (GTDB taxonomy): domain Bacteria; phylum Bacteroidota; class Bacteroidia; order Flavobacteriales_E; family Vicingaceae; genus UBA1494. The sequence goes on from JAUIGQ010000061.1 coordinate 7,388, forward strand.
TAAAGCCCTATTTGTTAGGTGTAGACAACAAGGAGAGAAGGATACAATTAGATTCATTGGAAGAAGCTTTACAGAAAGCATTGAGTAGCAATGTAAAGTATTTCATTGTTGTCTTGAACATGTCCACCACCATGTTTGGGTCTGTTGATGAGATCGACAGGGTATTGGATCTTCTTGAAAAGAATAGAATTGCACACAAACTTCATTTGGATGGTGCATTTGGTGGATTCATATACCCATTCAGCAACCCCAACTCAGAACATCATTTTGGAAATCCTAAAGTGAGCTCTATTTCTATTGACGGGCATAAGTTGTTACAAACTCCTTATGGAACCGGCATGTTCCTGATCAGAAAAGGGTATATGAAATATGTGACCAATAAATATGCTCAATATGTGCCCGGATTAGACTACACACTTTGTGGAAGTAGAAGTGGTGCCAATGCTGTTGTGATGTGGATGGTACTGATGAGACACGGATCCATTGGCTGGAAAAAGAAAGTAAAAGAATTACTGGAAAGAACCAACTATTGTTGCGAGGTATTGGATGAGCTTGGGATCGATTATTATAGAAATCCATTTATCAACATAATTGCCATCAATGCCAATCAGATCCCCCCTACTCTTGCGCACAAATATGAGCTAGTTGCCGACTCCTATGAAAGGCCTGCAAGATGGTTCAAGATCGTGATCATGGATCATGTGAGTTACGAAGTCTTGGATGCTTTTCTAGATGAGCTGAAGAATGAGGTTGGAAGTTCGAAGCTGGAAGCTTAGGGAAAGACAAAAGACTAATTCCAATTGAACCAAAACTTTCTGAATTCTCTGGTTCTATGCTCTGTACTCTAAAATCTGTCCTCCGCTCTCCGTCTTCGGTTCCTGAGCCGATGTACTGAGCAAGTCGAAGTGTTGCCGAAGGAAATCCTCTTACTCCACAAAGATCTCTACCCTTCTGTTCATTCCTCTTCCTTTAGAAGTCTTATTGTCTCCAACCGGGTATCTCTCACCATGAGCAATGATTGTGATCTTTTCCTCAACAGAGATTCCTTTCTCGATCAAATAATCTCTCACAGCTTCAGCACGGAGCTTAGCTACCTTCAAATTGTTTCCTTCTGTTCCAATATCATCTGTATGACCGACTAATTTCACTTTTTTCGCGGTATTGATCTCTATGGCCATTTCATTGATCTTCTCAGCGTCATTTTGCTTCACCATCCAATCATTGTAGAAGAAATACACTATGAGATCATCATTGGTTTGAGGCTGATAATTTGGATCTGCTTCATATGAATATTCCGGTTCCGTTTTCTTAGGTTTAGCTGCCAAGACTGGTGCAGGAGCTTTTCTTGGTTCAGAGAATTTAGCAGTTTGATTAAATGCAAATCCACTACTCAGATCCTTTTTATTGGGTTCTTTTCTTGCGATCTTATCCGTTTTCAAAAATAGATCAGCCCCTTCAAGACTCATGTCGTCTTCCATATTTAGTGGCTTGATGGAAAAATTCTCATCTGCCTTCATCTTGTTGTATGCAAAATCACCTTCAGCATCTGTATAGAAAGTATCAACCGGGTAACCGTTCTCATCCAAAAGAACAAGTGCAGTGTTTTCCATAGGCAGGCCTTGATATTTAAACTGCCCTTCGATCAACTCTTTTTCCAACAAGGTTCCATCTGTAATATACTTTCCGTCTTTCGTTACAAAATATCTTCCTACCCTATTCCCATTCTCGTCCTTGATATATACAATTCCATCAACATCCTTCGCATCAACTGGCTTTAAGATGAAATCATCGTCCATGCCCATCTTATTGTATTCAAACCTGCCGTAATTATCAGTCTCTATGGTATCTATTGGATAACCATTCTCATCATAAACGATCAAGGCAGTATTGGCTAGTGGCAGACTATTGTATTCGAAGATTCCAGACATCAGCTCTTCTTCCAACAGCTTCTCATCACCGCTGACAACATATCTGGCAACTCTATTTCCATTTTCATCGGTGAAATAGACCAAACCTCCTGCGTCTGAACCTGCCAGTGGTTGAATGCTTATGTCATCATCAAAGCCCATTTTCTCATAAGAGAATCTACCGAACTCATCTGTCATTACAGTATCGATAGGATAACCATCCTTGTCATAAATTACCAAGGTGCTATTGGCAACGGGCAATTGATTATACTTGAACAGACCTGCTAGTAATTGTGGGTCTTCGTTGCTCACAACATACCTGGCAACCTTATTTCCATTTTCATCCGTAAAGTAAACCAGCCCACTAACATCATCCTGCTCCAATGGCTTAATTCTAATGTTCTTATCATAATTCAATCGATCATAAGTGAACTTTCCATATTCATCTGTCATGATTGTATCTAGTGGGAATCCGTTCTCATCATAGATCACCAATGGAGTATTGGCCATTGCCAATTGATTGTATTTGAAAGTTCCCGTTAACTTCTCTTCGATATAAGAATTCTCAATATTGGAAACAATAAACCTGTTAGCACGCTTATCCTCTTCATCCAAGAAGTATACGATACCTGCTTTATCTTCCCCATCTAGTGGACGAATACTAATGTTTTCATCTCTGCTTATTCTCTCATATTTAAACCTTCCGTATTCATCTGTAAGAACCGTGTCGATGGGGTATCCATTCTCATCATAAATAACTAAATGAGCGTTTGCTACAGGTAGAGAATTGTAGTTGAATACACCATTCACCAGTTCAATGTCATCCATAGTTTCATCCTCTATGAAATTGCCATTCTCATCAATCAAGAGTCTTTTCAGCTTATGACCTTCTTCATCTACAACATAAACAACTCCCCCCGGATAATTCAATGGATCATCAGCAGATAGCTTGACCACATAATTGGCGTCCGGATCTAATTTAAAAAAGCTGAACTTGCCATATTCATCTGTTACCAACTCATCTACAAGATTCCCCTCATTGTCGTAAACTAGTAGTTTAGTGTTCTCAGCAGCAAGTCCATTGTACTTGAACTCTCCAAGGACTTTTACTCCTATGCTTACTTCTCCTGTAGCACGACTTGAAAAGATCTCAGCATACTCTTCACTCCTGTTAGATGTAAAGAACACCTCTCTGTTATTGCCCATGATGTAATAGGCATCAAAAGCTTCAGAATTGATAGGTGATCCCATGTTCAAGGGCTTGGTCCAATCTTGCCAGGTTTCTGACAATCTATAGGAAACAAATATGTCTGAGCTACCTAAGCCCGGGTGTCCATTCGATGCGAAGTACAAAGTTTTCTTATCCTTGGCAATATAAGGCGATACTTCAAAGCCAGTAGTATTGATCACGGGGCCTAGGCTCTTCAAAGCTTGCCATTCACCATTCTCCGCCTTCAAACTGACAAATAGGTCTTCTTCAAAGGTTGTATCATTTGGTGATTTGCTCACCAAGAGAATATCTTCATCAGGATTGATGTAAAAGGAATAATGACCCAATCCAATTTCAAGATCAGGGACATCCATAGGCATCAGTTTTCCCCATTCACCTGTTGAGTCCTTTCTCATATAGGCCAATCCTCTAATAAGCTTTCTATGAGATTGAGCTGAGTTGAATATATAAACTGTATTACCGTCTGCAGAAGTTCCGATTATTGCATTATTTCCTTTATCGTTTACCTTTTTGAATTCATCTTGGATCTCTATCCATTGATCATTTTCTCTTACAGCGGTGTGAACATCTTGTCCTCTGCTTCTATCTTGTATAGGACCTTCCACATAGGTTCTAACAAAGTAGATATTCTCTCCATTGTTAAATGGCAAAGGCATACTTTCTTCAGCAAATGTTTTACTGATGCTTGTTAACCTTTGTGGATCCTCAAATTTGGGAATGAACAATTGAGCACTTGCTTCAATTGAAGCAAATAGAAAGATAAGTGGTAGTAATATTTTACAACAGCGTAAATTCATGTCTGACTGTTAAAACAAAGTGAATCCGATAAAAATTTCATGACTTCCGCTGGTATTTGCACTGATCTCGGAAGTAGTATAATCAAATGCATAACCTAACTTAAATATCCTGTAGATCTCAACTCCTGCCAAAATTGAAATGGCATCCTCTCCCCTATAGTTCAATCCTGCGAAGATCGCATCCGAATACTTGACCGTTCCACCGATCTCGTACCCAAGTGGATTTGATTCCATGGCTTTAATCATTACATTAGGAGTGAATACCCAATAGTTATTGATGTGCCAATTATAACCACCCATAATGTAGTGTCTCATCACCAAATTAGCTTCAGACTGTATGTCTTGTCCCTTGGCAATATCTAATTCGTTTTGAAGGAGATTGTGAGCAGAGTATCCTACAAAGAAATCAACTGAATATAGATAGGCTCCTGCATTGGCATTGAACACATTGGCGTTTTCGCCTGCAGCATATGCTTCATACACCTGGTCACCCGAATTTAATACATCGGCTTTCCCTTGATCAAAACCGAAGTTCAAGAAGCCGGCAGTTGCTCCCAAAGACAAATAGAGATCCTTGTTCAAAGGCAGGTGTAATGCATATGTTAAATTCCCTTCTGTCTTTTTGAAGGCCCCAAATGTGCTATTGTTAACTTGACCCCCTACTGCATGCTTTAAATACGGTTTAAGATTCTTTCTAACATTATAGAATCTGGTTTTCATGGAAGAACTGATCCTCAAGGCCGATAACTGATGCGTCTTCGGTCTGTTCAAAACTGTATGTCCGGTTGCATACATTGAACTTGGAGCATCCTTTATCCCTGCCCATTGGCGCCTAACACCTAAAGAGGCTTCAAAATAATCCAAACTACCAGCTGCTCCCGGATTCAGCAAGTAATGATTCATATTCCACATGGTAAACTGCTCGTAGGTCTGAGCTGAACTGCTCAGCGGTATCAAGCAAATACCAAGTAGTATTAAAATGATCCTTTTCATAATAGTCTCTTTAATGCTCTATATTATTTTATAATAGTCACAATTCCTGTTTGCACTGAACTCTTGCCATCGATATCCTCAAGTTGGATCACATAGTAGTATGATCCCACTCCTAATACACTACCGTTAAATGTTCCATCCCACGGTTCTGTATAATCGCTGGTGCTATATACTTCATTTCCATATCCATTATAGATGGTTACAGTATACTTGGCATAAGAGCCCAAATTCTTCACTTCCCAAGTATCATTGAATCCATCATTGTTCGGTGTAAATGCTGTTGGGATCTCCAATCCACCTTCAACCTCAACAAGCAGAGATGCCGTAGCTTCGCATCCTAAGCTGTCTGTAACGGTTACCGTAAAGGTGGTTGTTACAAGTGGCTTGGCAAATGGATTTGCTATGGTTGCGCTACCCTCAATATATGCAGCTGGGCTCCATTGATAACTTACACCTTGAGTTACATCCGATGCAACTGATAATTGAACACCATCTTGCAAGAAGATATCCTGATCATCTCCAGCATCGATAATAGGAGTATTGGATACTGCGATATCTATTGTATCAGAAGTGGAAGGACAAACACCGTTGCTTACTGTCCAAGCCAATCTATTGATCCCGATAGCCAGGTTACTAATAACAGTGGTTCTGCTATTAGAGTTAGCAATGGTTCCATTACCATTTAACAGCGTCCAGCTACCTGTACCAATTGAAAGAGGAGCAGCATTCATACTTACGGATGTAACATCACAAATAAGTATGTCATTTCCAGCAAGTGCAACTGTTGGTAGTGCATCTCTTGTGATAATCACAGTATCAATAGAATTGTTACATGCAGTAGTGGTAATAGACCACACTAAGATATTATCACCAACACTTAGGTTAGTTACTTCAGATCTTGGATCTGTTGGATTGGTAACAACTGCGCTGCCTTGAACAACGGTCCAAACACCTGTTCCTATTGAAGGAGCATTTGCTTTCAATGTATCAACACTAGAACATACGGTTGTATCATTACCAGCTGTTGATGAAGTGGGTATCAAGGTATCTACAACATTTACTGTCGCTACAGCACTATTGCTATTACCATTGACATCAATAGCAGTTAAGGTAACTGCATTGTTACCAAGATCAGAGCAAGTGAAGCTACTCACATCAATTGTAAGAGGTTGTAGCGAACAATTGTCTGAAGTACCATTGTCAATGTCAGCAGGAATTATGCTTGCATTACCTGTATTATCAAGATAAACTGTAATGTTCTGAACAATTACATTCGGTCTAGAAGTATCCAATACCGTCACATAAGCTCTTGAAGTATCAGCATTGCCGCTTACATCTGTTACTGTAAGTACTACCTCGAAGGTTGATCCGGCTGCCGTACAATCATAGTTAGTGCTATCTAGTTCATAAGTAGCGATCTGACAATTATCCGTTGATCCATCGTCCATGCTGATCGCAGTTAAGCTTGCAAGACCATTGATATCTAGATAGACTGTAGTATCGTTCGCCAGTACATTCGGTCTAACTGTATCCAGAACTGTCACATTCACATTCATGGAATCGCTGTTCTGGTTGTTGTCAACCGCTACGAATCTGATCACGTTCAATCCGGTATCCAAGCAGCTAAAGCTAGATTGTGAGATGCTGATCGAACTGATACCACAAGCATCTGTTGTTGCGCTATCCAGATCCTGTGCGGTGATCGATACATTACCGCTTCCATCAAGGTAAAGGGTAGTATCCATATAAGCCAGTGGCTCAGGACGAACTGAATCAATTACCTCCACTTTTACGGTTGCTGAATCAACGTTGCCATTGTCATCCGTCAGAATAAGAGTCAATAGGTTCACTCCTACGTCGGAACAAGCAAAGCTTGTCTGACTCAATACTCTGCTGGCAATACCACAGTTATCTGTACTTGCACTATCTACATCCAGAGCGGTTAAGCTAGCTAATCCACTTGCATCCAGATACAAGACGGTGTCTCCAGGGAATACATCCGGACGAATGGTATCCAATACCGTCACATAGGCTCTTGAAGTATCAGCATTACCGCTCACATCTGTTACGGTAAGAACCACCTCGAAGGTTGATCCGGCTGCAGTACAATCGAAGTTGGTGCTGTCTAGCTCATAAGTAGCGATCTGACAGTTGTCCGTTGATCCATCGTCCATGCTGATCGCCGTTAAGCTTGCAAGACCATTGTTGTCTAAGTAGACTGTAGTATCATTCGCTAGTACATTCGGTCTAATGGTATCCAGAACAGTTACATTCACATTCATGGAATCGCTGTTCTGGTTGTTGTCAACCGCCACGAATCTGATCACATTCAATCCGGTATCCAAGCAGCTGAAGCTAGATTGAGAGATACTGATGGTATTAATACCACAAGCATCTGCAGTTGCGCTATCCAGATCATTGGCAGTGATAGATACTAATCCACTGTTATCCAAGTAAAGAGTTGTGTCTCTGTATGCAAGAGGTTCCGG
>JAUIGQ010000062.1 GCA_030429925.1 Bacteroidia bacterium
TGAGTTATCTCAATTAATAGCTTCGGCGAGGGCATTGACCTACCTTCCCCATTTTGAAGGGTTTGGCATTCCAATTCTAGAAGCTTTTGCATGCGGCACAGCCGTAATTACTGCCAACAACACTTCTTTACCGGAGGTAGCCGGGGATGCTGCAATTCTTTGCAACTCCAAAGATCCTCAAGAAATTGCAGAAGCGATGTCTACACTTGAACAAGATGAGGGAAAAAGGACTGACCTTATTGACAAGGGTCGTAAGCAATTGGAAAATTTCAGCTGGGACAAGAGTGCAAACAGGCTATGGGAAAGCATGATGAAAACCTTGGAAAATGGCTCTTGAAACAGTATTTAAAAAGGAAGGTTTAGAAGTTGCCTGTGATGAAGCAGGAAGAGGTTGCCTAGCAGGACCTGTAGTAGCTGCAGCTGTGATCCTAGATCAAAAAAACACTCATCCTGACCTCGACGATTCAAAGAAACTAAGCCCAGGGAAAAGAAGTCAGCTGAAAGACTGGATCATGGAGAACTCTCAGGCCTATGCCATAGCTTTTGTAGATCAGGAAGAGATAGATCAGATCAATATCCTAAATGCCTCCTTCTTAGCAATGCACAGAGCCATTGATCAGATCCAATTGGAATTTGAAAGGATCATTGTAGATGGGAACCGATTTACACCTTATAAAGAAAAAGAACATCATTGCATTGTGAAGGGTGATGGAAAATATCAAAATATAGCTGCAGCCTCTATTCTGGCTAAGTTTCACAGGGATGAATTCATGAGCAAGATTTCTCAGAAGTATCCGCAATATGGATGGGAAAAGAACTTTGGGTATCCCACTCAGTATCACAGAGAGGCGATCAAAAAGCATGGGATCACGGAATATCATAGGAAAAGCTTTCGCCTGTTGCCAACTCAACTTAGTTTATATCCGTAAAGAGAGCTAGTTCTAAATCGATAGAAAGTTTAATTTTACCTTACTAAAAACACCATTCGTCGCATGAGAAAACAAATTCGTACTTGGGCTATTGGCCTCTTGGCAATAATAGCTCTGCATGCTTGCACCGACGACTATTTTGAGTTCGACAAGATCAAAACAGATGCATGGAGGCCGGAATTTGCTGTCCCGGCCGTAAGCTCAAGGCTCACGCTTGAAGACATTGTAATTAAGAAGGACTCGAACAACCTCATTAGAACCGGTCAAAATGGGGTATTAGAGATTGTCTATAGCGGTAGTGTATTTGCTCAGATAGGCGGACAGTTCGTTGATATACCGGATCAAAATTTCAATCAATCTGTTGGCCTTCCTGCTAGCAGTTTACCTCCAAATACCAACCCTGTTCCTCCAGGCACATCTCCGGTTCAATACAGTGAAACAATAGATATACAATACAATTCATCGGTTGAGATCGATTCGATCCTTTTGAAGAATGGGGAGTTGGTTTTTACTATGCAGTCTAGTTTCCAGCACAACATAGATTTGGTTATTACATTTCCGGGATTGAGAAATTCCAGTGGTCAGCCTTTGGTAATAACAGAAACCTTACCTGCAAGAACTACTTCTAATCCAACTGTAAGATCGCAAACACCAGATCTAAAAGGATACAAATTGGACATGACTTTAGGTTCAAGTTCTGCTGATATAATAGAAGCAAATATTGACATGACAGTCAGATTCGTTGGAGGAAACAATATATCCACCAATGATCGAATTGATTTTATTGGTCAGGTCAAGGATCTAGACTTCAAGGAATTCGCCGGATATATTGGAGAAAAGAGTTTAGACCTCAACACTGACACCATTAATATTGGGATGTTCAGGAATTTCAAAACAGGAACATTCGTTATATCCAATCCAACCTTAGAGATTGATATTAAGAATAGCTTTGGACTGCCAGCAAATCTTGATTTTGAAAAACTAATTGCCGTAAATCCCGACCAAGCTGCTCCAAAAAAGGATATTGTTCTTCCTCCTGATTCTATAACCGGCATGCCTAATACCAGAACTCTGTCTTACCCGGTTGGAAGAGGCCTATCGGTAACTCCACTTCGAATAGACACCTCAAGAGGTAGCAATATTTCTGAGATCATCTCCTATCTTCTAAAAGAGATCATCTATGACTCAAAGGTTAATTTTAATCCCAATGGGCCCTCAGCCAATAGAAACTTCTTTTCAGATACAAGTGGTATCGGTCTAGACGTTGCACTGAACTTACCATTTGAAGGAAGAGCACAAAATTTCTTTTTGATAGATACCATACCAATGGATCTAGGCATTTCCACCGACCTAGAAAGTGGATTTATCCGGACCATTGCAGATAATGGATTTCCTGTGGAAGTAACCCTCCAAATGGTCTTTACTGATTCTCTCTACAATAGAATAGATTCACTTTATCTGGAAGGAGCCAGACCAATAATACCTGCTGCACCTATCAATGCAAATGGAGATGCTATTGGTACAAATAGGGAAATAACGGATTCAGGGATCACAAAGGATAGATTTAATAGACTCTCCGACGGAAGGTTTGCGATCATAATTGCAGAACTAAATACAGAGGATGCTGAATTTGGTAGGAATGTTCGCTTTAAGCCAGGATATGAACTGGGTATTGATGTCTCTATTAGAGCTAAAGTTTTAATTGATTGATCATGAGAAAGATTGCCATAGCCTTTTGTTTTCTCTTTCTTTCTCTTGGGTCCTTTGCTCAGCAAGACATGATGCTCTACAATATGCAAGGAGTACCACAGTCTTCCTACGCCAACCCATCAAATAGATTTGAAGGAAAGTTTTATGTTGGTATTCCTGGACTGTCTTCCAACTATTTCAACTTTAGCAATACGGTGAGATATTCAGATGTTGTAACCAAGGATGGAGATTCCCTCCTATTGAGTTTCAGCAATCTGATCGATCAAATGAAAGATGAGAACTATTTAGCTTTCAATAGTAGAATCGATCTGCTTTCATTTGGCTACAGCATTACCGAACAAACTCAATTGACCCTAAACATTACTGAAGTGGCTTCAATGAGCTTCGATTATAACAAGGACCTAATTCGTTTTATCTATGAGGGCAATACTGCTTTTCTAGGCAGTTCGCCGGATCTTGGAGTTGGGATCAATGCTTCTCATTATCGTGAATACGGATTAGGAGCCTCTCACCAGATTAACAACCAATGGAGAGTTGGGTTAAGGTTAAAATACCTCTACGGTATGGAGAACATCTATACCGAAAGATCAGATATCACTCTTATCACAGACCCTGAAACTTATGCCCTCACGGCAAAAACAGATTTTAAATTGCGTACAGCCGGCTTGAGCAATCCAGACGATGAAGAAGAAAGCTTCATGGATTATTTTGGAGGAAGGAACAACAGAGGATTTGGTGTTGACTTGGGAGCCACATACGATCTCAATGAGAAGTTCAGCTTTAGTGCCAGTATTACGGACCTTGGATTTATACGTTGGAACGAAAGAACGAAAAACTACACCTCTGAAGGAAACTATGTTTATGACGGAGTTGAAATTGAAGTTTTTGGAGAGAATGAATTGAGCCAAGAAGATTCTCCATTTAATCAGATCCTAGACTCTATAGAAACTGAATTAGGGATCGTTGAAGGAACGGGAGCCTATACTAGTCCTTTGGTAACCAAAGTTTACCTGGGAGGTAATTACCATATTGATGAAAGGAGTTTTGCCGGACTATTGATCAAGAATGATATTTTCAAAGGTGTGGTCAAGCCTTCATTTAGTTTGGCTTACGGGAGAAAGATGTTAGACTGGTTAACCCTTACCGGAGGTTACTCTAGCATTAATGGCTCTTATGACAATATAAGCATGGGTGCCGTATTTGATCCAGGCCCGGCTCAGATCTACATTATGTCTGACAATATCCTAGGAATGTTCATGCCTCAACACTTGAGGAATGTTCACCTTCGATTTGGGATCAATCTGATCTTTGGTAGAGAAAAGAAAAATTTAAAGATCTTCAATAGACCGATCATGGGAGGCCCAACTGCATCAAAGCCGGCAAGTGAAGAAGAGCAGGAAGAAGAGGAAGCAAATTCAGAGGAGATGGAGGAAGAAGGAGAGGCTTATGATTCAGATATGCAAGAGGAAGATATTGAAGACTCTGAAGACTCTGAAATAAAGACTGAGGAAACGGAAGAAGAGGGAAAATCTGAAACAAATGAAGATCAGCAAGAAGAAGAGACAAAGTCAGAAGATAAAGAAGAACAGACCCAAGCTGAAAATGATGAGCAAGTTGACGATCCTCAATAAGGATCAATAAGGCATAAAAAAAGGCTTCCGAAACGGAAGCCTTTTTTATTTCATAGAGTCTGACTTATTTCTTAGTCGCCCTTGCTCTTCTTTTTGGTTTTGGCTTTTCTTCGATCACCTCGATTCCCGCCATTTTTGGATCGATCAAGATCCTTCCACAATGCTCACATACAATTACCTTCTTATGAAGGCTGATATCCAACTGTCTTTGAGGTGGGATCTTGTTAAAGCATCCACCACAAGCAGAACGCTCAACAGGAACAACTGCTAATCCGTTTCTGGCATTGTCTCTAATTCTCTTATAAGCAGTAAGCAATCTATCCTCAATTACTTCTTCTGCTTTTGCCGACTTCTTCAAAAGCTCTTTTTCTTCTTTCTCTGTCTCAGCAATGATCTCATCCAACTCGCTCTTTTTATGATCAAGCTCGTTCTTGGTTTCTTTCAACTTCTCTTTAGAAGCATCGTTGATCTCTTGCTTGCTTTCGATCTTCGCTTTGAATTCCTTGATTCTCTTTTCAGACAATTCGATCTCCAAAGACTGGAACTCAATCTCTTTAGAAAGAGAGTCATACTCTCTATTGTTCCTTACATTCTTTTGCTGCTCCTCATACTTCTTGATAGCAGCTTTCGACTCTTCGATCTGATTTTTCTTAGCAGAGATGTCACCTTCCAAAGCTTTGATAGCTTCGTCAGCTTTTTCGATCCTTGTTTCCAAACCGGCTACTTCATCTTCCAGATCCTGAACTTCTAAAGGTAATTCACCTCTTACTGTTCTGATCTTATCGATCTTAGAATCGATCACCTGCAGATCATACAATGCTTGCAAGCGCTCTTCAACTGTAGCTTCTTTGGTTGCTTTCTTCGCCATTTTCTATTGCTTATAAATAATGAATAGGATTCGTCCTACTTTCAGATAAATAGGTGGCAAAATTAGGAATTTTTTCTTGAAGGTACTCTTGTATTAGGTCAGCTGTAAACTGCTCACTTTCAAAGTGTCCAACATCAGCAATTACGATCTTAGATTCTGCCTCAAAGAACTGATGATATTTGAAGTCGGCAGTAATAAAAACATCTGCTCCTTTGGAGATGGCATCTCTTAGCAGAAAACTCCCGGACCCGCCACATACTGCCACCTTCTTCACAGTTGATTTGTGAGCTTTGGTATGCCTCACACAACCGCACTTCAATCTGCTCTTCACCTCTTTCAGAAAATCGATCAATTCCATTTCCTTGTCCAGCTCGGCGATCATGCCACTTCCCACCTCTTGCCAGCTGTTTGTTAAGGGATATAGGTCGTATGCTACTTCTTCATAAGGATGGTTCATCTTTAAGCTTGCTACCACCTTCTGCTGCAAATGGCCGGGCAGTATTACCTCTACTCTCAGCTCTTCCTCCTTGTGAACTTCCCCTATCTTTCCCAAGTGCGGATCAGCTCCTTCATTGGCTCTGAAGGTCCCTTCACCCAAAACATTGAAACTACAGTGACTATAATTTCCTATCTCACCTGCTCCGGCTTCAAAAACTGCTGTACGTACTTTCTCAATATCCTTTTTCGGTACAAAAAAGCTGAGCTTTCTCAATAGATCTGATTTAGGCTTCAGAATTCTAGGATCCTTTAAACCAAGAACATCACAGATCTTTTTGTTCACTCCATCCTTTACATTGTCGAGATTGGTGTGAATGGAGTAGATCAACACATCATTTTTTATGGCTTTGATGAGGCATCTTTCTACCTCGTTCTTCCCACTAATAGACTTCAATCCTCCAAAGATCAACGGGTGGTGACAGATGATCATATTGGCACCTTTCTCAATGGCCTCATCCAAGACCTCCTCTGTACAATCTAAACTTAAAAGAGCTGCACCTATCTCCATATTGGCATCACCACACATTAATCCGGAGTTATCATAGCTTTCCTGCAAACTCGGAGGCGCTAAGTCTTCCAACAATCCAATAATCGACTTTGCTTTCATCTTTTAGATTTTAGTCCATTCAAAGTAACAGAATTTAATGCTTTCAGTAATTTGGTCATTCAATTATAGAGGAATGGGTGTTTTCTTAAAAATATTACTCTTACCAATTACCCTCATCTACTCCCTGCTAGTCATGCTTAGGAATGCACTTTATGACCTGGGGATTCTTAGAACCAAGACCTTTGACTTTCCGGTGATCAGTATTGGAAACCTCAGCGTAGGAGGAACGGGGAAAACACCTCATACTGAGTATATTCTATCAGAGCTAAAGGGAAGCTATAAAATGGCAGTGCTCAGCAGAGGTTATAAGAGAAATACAAAAGGCTTTAAAATAGTTTCTGAAGAAGACGACGCAAAAAGTGTTGGTGATGAGCCTTATCAGATCTATCAGAAGTTTAAGAATGTGATCGTTGCTGTTGATGAGAAAAGGAAAAGAGGTATACAGAAGCTGATCGAACTCAATAAACCACCCAGATTGATCTTATTGGACGATGCATTTCAACACCGATCAGTTAAGGCCGGCTTAAATATCCTCTTGACTGATTATACAAATCCTTATACAGAAGACATTCCTCTTCCTTCAGGAAGATTGAGGGAGCCAAGAAGAGGTTCAAAGAGAGCAGACATCATTGTTGTTACAAAGAGTCCTGAAGTAGTATCTCCTTTGGAAATTAGAAGGCTGATCAGCATTATCAACCCTGAACCTTACCAGAAGGTTTTCTTTTCTTCCATCGATTATCAAGACTTCATTCCACTCAATTTAGCCGCCAAGAGCATTAGCGATGAAGGAAAGTCATTGGGCAAATACAGCATACTTTTGGTCAGTGCCATTGCTAACAGCAAGCCTCTTTTATTGCATTTGAAAAGGCATAGCAGGGAAGTGAAGTCGATGGCCTTTAGAGATCATCATTACTTTACGGATAAGGATTATGAAAATATAAAGGAAGGTTTCAACGATATTTTCTCCAATAAGAAAGCCATAGTGATCACAGAAAAGGACGCGGTTAAAATAGATATTGAAAAATTTGAAGAAATACCTTTATTTGCCTTACCGATCAAGATCAAATTTCACCAGCATGGAGAAGAGGATTTCATATCGGAAATAAAGGAGCATGTTAGATCGTATACAAGAGGCGTCTGATTTTATTCGAGGGGAACTTTCCATCAAAGATCCGGTAGGGATCGGCATTATCTTGGGCTCCGGCCTTGGAGACTTTGTTGAGATCATTAGCGACCTTAAATCTATCCCATACGAAAACATACCCCACTTTCCGGTTTCAACTGTAGAAGGACATGAAGGCGAGTTGATCCTTGGAAAAGTAAATGGAAAAACTGTTCTTGCCCTAAAAGGCAGGTTCCATTACTATGAAGGTTATGCCCTCAAAGAAGCCACCTTTCCACTCAGGGTATTTAGGTCCTTGGGAGTTAAAACACTGTTGATCTCCAATGCCAGCGGAGGATTAGATCCACAACAATCTATTGGGGATCTCATGCTGATCGATGATCATATTCACCTTTTTCCGGACAACCCTTTAAGAGGAGTCAATCAGGATGAACTAGGACCGAGATTTCCGGATATGAGTGAGCCCTATTCTTTCAAACTCATTGAAGTTGCAAAGAAAGTAGCTAAAAGAGAACAGATCAAATTACATCAAGGTGTTTATGTTGGAACCTCAGGACCAACTTATGAGACCCCTTCTGAATACAAATACTTCAGGACCATCGGTGCAGATGCTGTTGGCATGTCTACCACTCCTGAAACCATTGTTGCCATACACTCAGGAATGCAAGTGTTGGCTATATCAGTGATCTCAGATATGGGAGTAGAAGGACAAATTGTTGAGATCTCCCATGAGGAAGTCCAAGCGGTTGCCCAAGATGCAGCCCCTAACCTAAAAAAACTCTTCTCAGAAGTAATAGCAGAGTTGAATTGAGCACCCCTATTATCAGTAGGTAATTTGGTAATTTTGCATCCGAATGGCAACAGAGGATATTAATAAAGATTATGAAGTTATTGTGGGCCTAGAGATCCACATTCAACTTTCCACCAAGAGCAAAGCTTACTCATCTGACTCAACAGAGTATGGAGCTTTGCCCAATTCGAATATCAGTCCTATTTCCTTAGGACATCCGGGCACCTTGCCCCGCTTCAATAAGAAAACACTTGAATACGGCATTCGATTAGGAATTGCCTGCGGCAGTAAGATCAGAGAGGAAAATCAATTTGCCAGAAAGAACTATTTCTACGCCGACCTTCCCAAGGGATATCAGATCACCCAAGACACTACTCCTCTGTGCAACGGTGGAACTATCATTATAAAAGATGAGGAGGGTAAGGATAAGCAGATCGGCATTACCCGCATCCATATGGAAGAAGATTCCGGGAAAAGTATTCATGACCTAGACCCATACCATAGTTTGATCGACTTGAACAGAGCGGGAGTTCCTCTATTAGAGTTAGTCTCCGAGCCTGACATCAGAAGCGCTCAGGAAGCCTATAATTACGTTACTGAAGTAAGGAAGCTTGTTCGCTATCTTGAGATCTGTGATGGTAATATGGAGGAAGGAAGCATGCGCTGCGACGCCAATGTTTCTGTAAGAAAGAAAGGCAGCACTGAGCTAGGTCAGAGAACTGAAACCAAGAACATCAACTCTATAAGGAATGTCTATAGAGCTATTGAATTTGAAGCCAAAAGACAAATTGAGATCTTGGAAGCAGGCGGAAGCATTGAGATGGAAACCAGAGGTTTTGATGCAGTAAAAGGTATTACGCTCAGTCAAAGAAGCAAGGAAATGGCTCATGATTACCGTTATTTTCCTGAACCCGACCTTCAAAGATTCTTTGTAAAAGAGCAAGACATTCAAACAGTTAAGAGCGAATTACCTCCTCTGCCATCAGAAGTGATGAGCAAATTCACTGAGGAGTTCAAACTATCTGAATATGACGCTGGAGTGATTGCCGAAGACAAAGCTTTTGCCCTCTACTATTTAGAGCTTTGTGAACATACCAAGAACTATAAAGCTGCGGCAAATTGGGTGACCGGAGCAGTAAAGGCAATTTTGAACGAGAGAGCCATTCACATATCGGATTTTGCTGTAAAACCTCAACAAATAGCAGAACTGATCGAAATGGTAGACTCATCGGAAACATCCAATACCATTGCCAATCAGAAGATTTTCCCGGCCCTATTGGAAGAGCCGAGTAGCTCTCCAAAAGAATTAGCAAAAAAGAACAATTGGATACAAGAAAGCAATAGTGACGCTCTTCAACAGTTTATTGAAGAAGCATTGGGCAAGTATCCGGAAAAAGTTGAAGAATACAGACAAGGAAAGAAAGGACTCATGGGTCTTTTTATGGGAGAGGTGATGAAAGCCAGCAAGGGCAAAGCCGATCCAAAATTGACCTCCCAAATCCTAAAAGAAAAATTAGAGAACTAAAATGATGATCAGAAAAGGACTTATAGTATCACTCTTCCTAATTAGCACTCTATTAGTAGCTTGCGGAAATAGTGATATTGAACAAGCAGACAAAAGCATACTTAAAGGAAAGGTAAGCGGATTGAATAGCACAGAGCTTTACTTGATAGATCTTGTCAATCCGAAGAAAGGCCCTGTTGATACTGCCTATGTTGACGAAAACGGCTCGTTCTCCTTCGACTACCAACCGGAGATGAAGGCCTTTTACAGGATCTCTCTATCTGAGAACATCAACCTAATTCTTCCGCTAGCCAGCGGAGAGCAAGTGGTGGTTGAAGGCAATGCTACCAGAGCTGATGGATTGAACGTAAGTGGAACACCCGATGCGATTAGAATGATGGAATTCAATCAATTCCTTCAGGGCAATTTTGCGAAACAACAAGCTTTGAATCAAGAGTTCCAGACACTTCAAAGCAATCCAAATAGAGATTCATTAATTGTTGTCTTCAGACAAAGATTCCAAGCCATTGAAGAAGAAAAACACGAAAAGATCAGACAGCTGGTTGATGCAGACCCTAGCTTATTTGCCAATATTGCTCTAATGGAGCAGCTTCCAGCGGAAGACGCCAAAAATATCCCATACTATGTTAAAGTGAGAGATGCATTGGCAGGAGAATTTTCTCAATCAGTATTTTTCCAGGGCTTAGATCAGAAAGCTACGCAGGCTAGCAGATTTATGCCGGGCAGTGATGTGCCAGAGATCAATTTACCGGATCCAAATGGAAACTTGGTACCTCTTTCTTCATTGAGAGGAAAAGTTGTGTTGATCGACTTTTGGGCTTCTTGGTGTAAGCCTTGCCGACAAGAAAACCCAAATGTTGTAGCTGCCTACCAAAAATTCAAGGACAAAGGCTTCACAGTTTATGGAGTATCCTTAGACAGGAATAAGGAAGCCTGGGTAAAGGCCATTGAACAAGATCAACTTAGCTGGACCCATGTTTCAGATCTTAAATTCTGGCAGTCGGAAGCTGCACAGGATTATGGAGTTAGCGGAATACCTTTCGCCCTTTTAATTGATGAGGAAGGAAAGGTGATCGGTAAGAACCTGAGAGGACCAGCCCTTCACAAAACACTTGAACAAGTATTAAATTAGGCATTTGACCTCCCTCCGGAAAAATATCTACTTCGCTTCTGACTTCCATCTGGGAGCTCCTGACTACGAAAGCAGTCGCCAAAGAGAAAAGCGAGTTGTAGAGTGGATGGATTATATCAAAGACGATTGTCAAGAACTCTATCTTCTGGGAGACCTCTTTGATTTTTGGTTCGAATATAAAAAAGCAATTCCCAAAGGTTTTGTCAGACTTCAGGCTAAAATGGCCGAATTCACTGACGATGGTATACCGGTTCATGTCTTTACTGGTAACCACGATATGTGGATGTTCGATTACCTTCCACAAGAGATAGGTATAAAGCTTTACAAAAAGCCTATCAAAAAAGAATATGGGGGCAAGAAGTTCCTGATCGGACATGGAGATGGACTGGGTCCCGGTGATCATGGATATAAGTTCATCAAGAAAGTATTTGCCAATCCACTTTCTCAATGGCTATTTGCAAGACTGCACCCCAATTTAGGGATCAGCATGGCTGATTTCTGGTCGGGAAAAAGTAGGCGAGCCAATAGAGAGGAAGATGAGAAATTCTTGGGAGAAGAGAATGAGTGGTTGGCCATCTATTGCAAAGAATACCTAAAGAAAGAGCATATGGACTACTTCATCTTTGGCCACAGGCACTTACCTCTAGATATTAAAGTTGGGGAAAAGAGCAGGTATATCAATCTAGGAGAATGGATGAACTATGAGACCTATGCTGTTTTTGATGGAAATGACCTTCATTTGAAGGAGTGGAAGTAATCCTCTACTTCGTTCCTAGTATCTGAGGCTTCTGTGAAGACTTATAATAAGCGATCTTCAGGGTATACTCCTCCTCTTTGCTCAAACCTGCATTACTAAGCTTGATCGTAAAGGTTCCACCACTTATTGGATCTCTCATGACCTTTCCATTGAGTATCACCTCCTTGATACTGTACCCATGTTTAGAATCCATGGAATTCTTCACCAATAGATCCTTCCCATCATACTTTGCAGAATGAATGAGTGTATCGCAATCTGAGCTTTGAGCATAGGCTGAAAGACCAATAAAAAGAAAGAGGAATAGAGTTAGAATTGAACGCATGTCTTTAAGTGTTGATTTGCTTTCTAAAGATAAAAAGAAAATCAAAGCTTTTGTATCAAGTCGGCCAAACGATTGGAATACCCCATTTCGTTGTCGTACCAGCCAACTACCTTTACCATATTGCCGATCACAGAGGTAAGCTGAGCATCGAAAATACTTGAATATGGACTTCCAATTATATCGGAAGAAACCAACGGGTCTTCTGTATAATCCAGAATTCCCTTCAGCTCATTCTCAGAGGCATTTTTGAACAATTGGTTGATCTCACTGATCGACTTTGGGTTCTTTACCAAGCAGGTAAAGTCGGTCAGTGAACCATCCGGCACAGGTACTCTAATTCCGGCGCCACCTAATTTTCCATCTAAATGAGGAAAGATCTTGGTAATTGCCTTTGCTGCTCCGGTAGTTGTTGGAACAATATTCATTGCAGCAGCTCTGGCCCTTCTGAGGTCTGCATGGGGAGCATCGTGTAATCTCTGATCTCCGGTATAGGAATGAACCGTTGTTATATAGCCACTTTCTATGGTGCAATGCTCATCTAAGATCTTCACCAAAGGTGCCAATGAGTTGGTAGTACAAGAAGCATTGGAAAGAATTGTTTCCGTTCCATCAAGAATGTCATCATTAGCACCCAAGACTACAGATTTGATATCTTCATCCTTTGCAGGTGCAGAGATGATCACTTTCTTGGCCCCGGCTTTCAGATGCAAGCTGGCTTTAGCTTTATCTCTGAATAGACCTGTTGATTCAACAACTATATCAATATTCATTTCAGACCAAGGTAGAGAAGATGGATCTTTCTCATTCAATAGACTGATCTCTTGTCCATTAATATTCAGCTTACCATTGCCACCGCTTACTGAGCCATTGAAAGTACCGTGAACAGAATCGTATTTGAACAAATGGGCCATGGTTTCTGCGGGAGCAAGATCATTGATGGCCACCACTTGAAAGTCTTTTCTTTCAAGGAAAACTCTCAAGCTCATTCGACCAATTCTCCCAAATCCATTGATGGCTATTCTTTTCATATCACACAAATTTAGGCAATAAAAAACCCCGATAAAATCGGGGTTAGTAGTACTTATATCATCATCTCTGCTTACGCTCTTGCTTCGTCAGATACAGTTAATCTTTTTCTTCCTTTTGCTCTTCTGCTGCTCAACACTTTTCTACCATTAGCAGATTGCATTCTGCTTCTGAACCCATGCTTGTTTCTTCTCTTTCTCTTAGATGGTTGATATGTCCTTTTCATAACTGTATAGTTTTCTCCCTAAATGGGTGGGCAAAAGTAATATTTTTTCTTAAATCCAAAGTTGTTTATCCATCTTTTTTTGTTTTTTCGGCCCCCCTCACAAAAGCGAATGGCTACTTTTGCACCTATGGCAAAATTCGGAAGAAATAGGAAGGAAGAAGGAGAAAAGGGGGAGAAAAAGAAGATCAGCAAAGCCAGCTTGAAAAAATCACTCCGACTCTTCAAATATGTCCGTCCATTCCTTGGAACATTCATCATTGGAATGATCTTTCTCTTTTTATCATCCGGAGCATCTATGGTATTCCCATTCCTAACTGGAAAATTGATCGATGCTGCCAATACAGAGTTCATTGATAGGATCAATGAAATTGCACTGCTGCTTCTAGGTGTTTTTCTTCTAAATGCAATCTTTTCCTACTTCAGGATCTATCTCTTTGCCATTGTAACCCAAAAAACGTTGGCTGCCTTAAGACAAGCCACTTACCATCATCTCATTCACCTTAAGATGAGCTTCTTCTCGGAAAGAAGAGTTGGAGAATTGAACAGCAGGATCGCTTCAGACATATCCCTTTTGCAAGAAACACTCACCACTACCATTGCAGAATTCCTAAGACAGATCATCATTATCATCATAGGGATCTTCTTGCTCACTTATATGAGTGTTAAACTCACCTTGCTCATGCTTTCCTTAGTACCGGTTGTGATCGTAATAGCGGTTCTCTTTGGGAAGAAGATCAGAAAGCTCTCAAAAAGCACCCAAGATGAAGTAGCCGACTCCAATGTGATCGTAGAGGAAACTTTACAGGGAATTGCTACTGTTAAGGCCTTTGTAAATGAACAGTTTGAATATTTAAGGTATCAGGTTAAAACTAACAACATCATTGATGTTGCCTTGAAAGTTGCCAAATGGAGAGGAGCCTTTGCCTCCTTTATCATCTTTTGCCTCTTTGGTTCTATTATCGCCGTGATCTGGTATGGGGTGATCTTGGTACAGGCCAATGAAATGAGCATGGGCGACCTTTTCACCTTTATCCTCTACTCTGTTTTTGTTGGAGCTTCATTAGGTGGAATTGCCGACTTATACTCTCAACTGCAAAAAGCAGTTGGGGCCACTGAAAACTTATTGGAGATCCTGGAAGAAGAAGAGGAAAGTGCCGGTGAAGCCGTTTTGAGCAATGAAAGGGGAAGCATAGCCTTCAAGGATGTGAATTTTTCTTATCCCAACCGAAAGGATATTATCGTTCTGAAAAACCTCAACTTCACCATCAATTCAGGTGAACAGATCGCCTTAGTAGGCCCTTCCGGTGCCGGGAAAACAACCATTACCGCCCTCCTACTCCATTTCTACCGGGCAAGCAGCGGAGAGATCACCATCGACGGCAAGAACATCAACGACTATTCCTTGAAGAGTCTTAGGGAAAATATGGCCATTGTACCTCAAGATGTACTTCTCTTTGGTGGGAGCATCTTTGA
>JAUIGQ010000186.1 GCA_030429925.1 Bacteroidia bacterium
CAACCACTTTGTCGCCTCTGTTAATGGCTAGCTGATACCATTGAATATGCATATTCAATTCATTGATGGTATACATGATGTAGTTCTTTACCTGTAGGTCTTTTACAAAATTATCGTCCCTCATATTACCATTGCTGTAATCTATGTTCTTCACCAATAAGGGGAAGTAGTTTTGATCCAAAGCCTCTAAAAAGCCTTCTTGCATTTTTTCAATGCTATGATAGGTACCATAGAGTCGAACCAGCCCTTTTTTAATTTCCTTATTGTTAATGAGCTTAAGATCTCCACTGGCAATGATCGACTGGTAAGTAATGTCTTCGGCTTCAAAGAAAAAGTAGTTTCCTACTACGAATGCAGATTGCACTATACTGTCCTTGAACTTTTGTGGATCCTCATAAAAACGAATTGCCGACCCTAGTTTTTCTTGCTTTTTTTCGTTGGCCTTCAATGCATATTCAAGATCTTTTAGATCAGATTCTATATCCCCTATCAGTTCAACATAATAATTGATCTTGATCTTGTTGTCTTTCTTCTTCTCTGAAATGGTACTGATCCAAAATGCAACGGTTACTCCGATGATCACTATGATCAATTCAGCGAAATAGGACCCCAAACTTCTTTTGCTCATTTGTTTGAATTTATTAATCAGTACAATTTACAATCTTCTTCAAACAATTCGCAATTGATTATTCGCAATTCATAATTGAATACTGCTATCTTTGAGCAAAATCGATACGCTATGAAATTATTAGAGGGAAAAGTAGCCTTGGTAACCGGAGGAAGCAGAGGAATTGGTAAAGGTGTAGCCATGAAATTAGCTGAACAAGGTGCTAAAGTTGCATTTACATATATGTCTTCCGCAGAGAAAGCCAAGATAGTGGAAGATGAGTTAAAGGCTCTTGGTCAGGAAGCAAAAGGATATCAGTCGGATGCTGCAGATTATGAAGCTTCTGAGCAGTTGATCAATTCGATCTTAGAGGATTTCGGTCAGATCGATGTGGTGGTAAACAATGCAGGTATTACCAGAGATAACTTGCTCATGAGAATGACAGAAGAGCAATGGGATGAAATCATGCAGACCAATTTGAAGTCGGTATTCAATATAACCAAGCATGTTCAAAGGACTATGCTGAAACAGCGTTCCGGCTCTATCATCAATATGAGTTCTGTTGTTGGTGTAAGAGGAAATGCCGGACAATCTAACTATGCTGCATCAAAAGCCGGCATCATAGGATTTACAAAGTCTATTGCTCAAGAACTGGGAAGTAGGAATATCAGGTGTAATGCAATTGCTCCCGGATTCATTGGGACTGAAATGACAGGCGAACTGGGGGAAGATGTGATGAAAGAATGGCTAAAGTCTGTTCCATTGAACAGACCTGGCGACCCTGAAGATGTGGCAAATGCGGTTCTCTTCTTAGCATCAGATCTTTCAGCCTACGTTACAGGACAAACATTAAATGTTTGTGGGGGCATGCTTACATAATGCCTGTTTGCACTGAACAATACATACAAAACTAGATTTATAAGGTAGAGTTGAAACTGATCTTCCAATATTCTCCTTGGCTAGTTGTTTTATGCATTCTGGTCGGAATTCTATACGCTTTTGTTCTATACAGAAAGGATAAGAGACTAATTGAATTTTCCTCCTCTCTGATCAGCATATTGGCTGTAGTTCGATTTTTATCTGCTTGCCTCTTAGCTTTTCTCCTGTTATCTCCTTTGGTAAAATACATAAGCAGACAGGTTGCAGAGCCAATTCTCATAATTGCTGAGGATAATTCAGAGTCACTTGTGCTCTCTGCTGATTCTGTGAGGGTTAATAAGGAGCTGCCTGCTTTTCTCAAGGAAATAGAAGATCAATTAGAGGGAGATTTTCAGATCGAGAATTATCAATTTGGAGAATCGGTAATTAAAAAGGAAAGTCCTGCCAATCACCTGGATAGATATACCAACTTTGAAGAGTTGTTCAAAGAACTGAAGAATCGCTATGAAAATAGGAATGTTGGCGCCATGGTTCTCATTAGCGATGGAATCTTCAATAGAGGGTTGAACCCTATCTATTCTGCAGAACAATCTCAGTATCCTATTTATACAATTGCTTTAGGAGATACCAATCAGAGGAAAGATTTATTGATCAGTAATGTTTTCAATAATCGGATTGCCTTTTTGGGAAACCAATTTCCAATAAAAGTGGAATATAAAGCACTAAAAGCAAAAGGGGTAAAAACCAAACTTAAGCTATTCAATAAAGGTAGGTTGTTGGAGGAAAAGGTGCTTGAGTTTCCAAACGACAAGTCTTTTGGTAGTGTTGATTTTCTTGTAAAAGCAGAGCAAAGCGGTTTGCAGACCTATAGAGTTAGTATTCAATCTATCGACAATGAAAGCTCACTTACCAACAATTCTCAAAATGTATATGTAGATGTATTGGACAGCAGACAAAAGATACTTTTAGCTTATCAAAGTCCGCACCCGGATATAGCAGCTATTCAGAGAGCTATTTCCTCTACAGAAAACTATAAGGTGGAGGCCATTCAAATTGACAAGCTATCAGCAGAATTGAAGTCTTTTGACCTCATAATTGCTCATGGTTTGCTCAGCGGAAGATCGAACAAGGGCAAAGAGGTGATCAATAAAGCAAGAGAGAAGGGCATACCTCTTCTTTTCTTC
>JAUIGQ010000063.1 GCA_030429925.1 Bacteroidia bacterium
AACAGACCTGAGATCCTCTTCTAAATATCCCGAATTAGACGCAAAGGTTATTCAATTGATGCAAGAGCTTCCCGGAAAATGGAAGGCAGCTGAGAATGCTGAAGGGGAGAAGGTGGAGCAAGAATTGGTGCTGAATTTTGGAAGGATGGGATGCTGATTCAAATGTCAAAGGCGCCGCCCTGAGCGACCGCCGGGAGTCGAAGGGTCAAAGTTCAACCTTCAACCTTCAATCCAACTTTAGTGCACTCTTGACCGTCCGAAACTTTAGTGAAGGCGGTCCCAACTTTCTAATTCCAACTTCTCCTTAAGTAGTATCTTTCAATCATTAATAAGAACTAGCCTAGGATGCCAAATACCATTGAAGAGATTGTATCAAGACTTGAATTATTACCACACCCAGAAGGAGGTTATTACAAAGAGACTTACAGAAGTGAGGGCGAAATTCCTGAAGCAGTATTGGGGAAAGACTATGTTGGAGAAAGGAATTATGCTACCTCTATCTATTTCTTACTGACTTCTGAGAACTTTTCTGCTTTTCACAGAATCAAGCAAGATGAGATCTGGCATTTCTATGATGGGTCACCCATTCAGTTGCACATGATCGACCAGGAAGGAAATTATTCGAGCCAATTGATAGGAAAGGAGTTATCCAATGGTGAGCTTCCTCAAATTCTTGTTCCGGGAGGGGTTTGGTTTGCCTCTGAGGTGGCAGAGGGCGGTAGCTACTCACTAGCAGGTTGCACCGTTTCACCGGGCTTCGACTTTCAAGACTTTGAACTTAGATCGGGAGAGGAGCTGAGTAAGTTGTATCCTCAGCACGAAAAGATCGTTCGGAGATTAACTCACCATTAGTCAATTGTCAACCTTCAATCTAACTTTAGTTCACTCCTCACTTTTAACTTCCAACTAGAAATAATCCTTTCCTTATATCCTTTTGACTATCTCCAATACTTCTTCATAAATACCTTTTGAGGCTGCCAACATCTCCTTCCCATGCAGCCAATTGCTGCCACCTTTGAAGTCGGCAACTTTTCCTCCTGCCTGCTCTACAATGAAAGCACCGGCAGCAACATCCCATGGATTGAGACTGTATTCAAAGAAGGCTTCAAACCTTCCGCAGGCCACATATACCAGATCTACTGCAGCAGAACCTATCCGACGCACACCTCTGGTATTTTGGGCAAAGTACTTCAGTACTTCGAAGTAGGAGTTCATACGTTTGTAATCGTAATAAGGGAAACCTGTAGCCAAGAGGGAGTTTTCTAATTTCTTCCCTTCGCTAGTTCTGATCTCTTTATTGTTCAAGAAGGCTTTCCCACCTTCCCATGAATAGAAACATTCATCTCGGTTGACTTCATAGACAACACCTAATACTATGTGCGAGTGCGATGAATTTGAAGTCCTTCTTTCCAATGCAATGCTTACGGAAAAAGTTGGAATTCCATGCAAGAAATTGGTTGTACCATCTAAAGGATCGATGATCCAATTGTATTCTTCTCCAACTTTGTCTGAGGTACCTTCTTCAGCAATGAATCCGGCATCCGGAAGCAGCTCGGAAAGCGCATCAACGATCTTTCTTTCAGCCTGTTTGTCAACATAGCTTACTAGTGAATTCAGCGATTTCTCTTCTATATCAGCCTGCTTGACCTTTTGCTCTTCTATTTTTATGAACATACCAACTTGTCGGGCAAGTTCAACTACATCCATACAGAGGGCTTGATAATCCATTTCTAGATCTTTGAAGTATCGGGAATAAAGGTCTCTTTGTTCTTGATGAAATACCAAATACCGATCAATCCACTTAAGAACATCAAAACAGCTATGATCTCTGCCTGAGTTGCTTGAATAAAACCAAGATCATAATCCGGATTGATCCGAATCTTCTCAATGAAATACCTTTCTATTCCATTTAAAGTAAGATAGAGGAAGAAGATAAAACCAGGAATTTGGATCCTTTTTCGCAACGACCAGAGTACAGCAAAAATGATCAGTGCCATGATGGTTTCATAGAAGGGTGTAGGCCATGCCTTTCCTGTAATACTCTCATAGCCCATCTTTGCAAAATCCTCTTTAAGGTCAACTCCCAAAACATTATTGGGATAATCATAAGCCCACATCCAATCGGGCAGGAAACTCATCCAGTCGGGTTTGGGAGCATCATTGGGTTGGCCCCAATCTCCATCCCCGGAAAGCTGACAACCAATTCTTCCAATTCCATAGGCGGCCATCAAGCCAGGTGCACAGGCATCGGCTACATGGATCCACTTCAGACCTTTGGACCTGGCATAGATCAATACAGAGATACCCCCAATGATCAGTCCTCCGTAGATGCTCAAACCGCTAAATGAAAGCAAGGCACCAACTGGGTCAGCCATGAAATCTTGAATGTTCTCTAAATTGTGAAAGACCTTGGCGCCCAAAATTCCTCCAACTGCCGCGATCATGGTCATATTGCCAACCCATTCATGCGGATGAACTTCTCTTTCTATCCATTTGGGAGTTTCCAGACGATCCTTTTCTTTCTCCCTATATCTCATCCAAGCAAATAGGGCAGCACCTAATATCCCACCCAGGAAGTTCCCTTCTCCTGAAAAAATGAAATGCTGAGGATTATCGGCAAAGCTGCTGTAATCCATTACTGCCCCCAGTATTTTATAACCAATCACAAAACCAAATAGGGCATTGGAAAGCAGTTCCATTGTAGATGCTTTTTCTCCGATCTTTTCTTTGATGGTAGTGCTCTTTAGCCAACCGATCTTCTCTTTTCTCTTGAGCTCTTTGGTAAAGAAATAAGCTGCCGCTAAAAAGGAGAGAGCCACAAAGAACCCAAACATTGGAAAGGGCAGGGGAAGGTCAATTCCGAAGAGATCTTTAAGGGCGTCTGATAGGGTTGGGTACATAAAGGTCTTTTGGAGTGCTAAATTAACTCTATTAGTAAGAATGAGTTTTTAAGATCGACAGATTCTAAGATTAATAAATGCTAAGATTAAAAGATTCTAAGATTTATAGAATTCAAGTTGTGTATTGTGAGAGTGCAATTATGGTTGTAACTTATTATTATGAAGTTTCATCCTAAGGAAAATGCACAAGAAAAGAGTTATAAGTTGGCCTTAAAGATTATTGCTGTTTGTAGAGAGATTCAGAATACTCGGAAGGAATTTGTAATCTCAAAACAATTGCTCAGATCGGGAACATCAATAGGTGCTAACTTGCAGGAGGCAGTTGGAAGACAATCTGATAAGGACCTTTATTATAAAGTTACAATTGCCTACAAAGAGTCAAGAGAAACAAAATATTGGATGTCCTTACTCTATGATTCAACCTATATAGGTGAAAGTGATTTTAAAGAATTGGATGAGCTAAACAATGAGCTCTTAAGAATTTTAGGTGCTAGTTTAGTCACCTTAAAAAAGAAGCTTAAGATCAAATAATTTCTAATTTCTTCTATTAATCTTAGAATTTTAGCATTTAAGTAGTGCACTAATTAGGATACTTCTCCCTCATATACTTTAATGACTCCACGATCAGTTCCTTCAATACATCCATATCAATATCTTCCAGTCGCTTGATATACAAACAACTTTTACCCGTTTTGTATTTTCCCAGTTTCTTCATCAACACATCAAAGCGATCGAAACCGGGCATGATGTAAATGGTCAAAGCTGTTTTTCTTGGTGAAAAACCCACCCTAAAGAAGTACCCTTCTCTTCCACTTGCATATTTATAATGGTAAGTTCCAAAACCCACCAGGCTGGGTCCCCATAACTTGGCTTCAGAACCGGAGAGTTCTTTCATCAGGTCAAGCAGTTGATAGGCTTGTTCCTTTTTCCATTCCGGTTCTACTTTGTTTAGAAAAGCTTCAACAGAGGCTTTGGTCTCTTTGGTCTTGTTTTCTGATTTTGCCATGAGTTAAAGGTATATAAGAATCAAGAACCTCTAATATTTTTGATCAAATGCTAGTTTAATCGACTAGGTGTGATCAATTGAAACTCGGGAATTTGGGCTTCGAAGAGTTGATCGTCGCTCATTCTCTTCATCAAATAATTGCCCCACATCATTCCTATATCGGTCTTGAGGTTGGAATAGGATTTATACTCATGAGACTCTCCCGCCGGAATGATGGGCTGAATGCCAATTACTCCTTCTCCCTTTACTTCTTTGTACTGACCATTGGAATCGAAGATATACCAATGCCTGCTAAGCAGCTGAACAGGATGATTGGAGTGGTTTTGAATTCGGATATGATAGGAAAAGACGAATTGATCCATCTTTGGATCAGAGTGCACTGCCTCATATTTGGCATCCACTCTTATATCAATATCTCTTGTTATCCGAGTCGGCATATAACAATATTAGCAAAAATTTGAATGCTCTAATTCTCGTCCTTGGTAGAAATCTTGCTAAATCCTACCAAACGATCGTAGATCTCACCTTGTTGTCGATGATACACCAAAAAGAAATAATCGTTCTCCGTTGCTGAATGTGTTCCTTCCACCAGACTCATATCTCCTTTGGTTTCTCCATCCGGCAGAAACACATAACTATAGTTATAATAACCTTGTTTTAACAAGGCAGTACACCTATACTCTTCATCAACTTCCAAATACTCCATCTTAAACTCAGGAAGGAATTGCCATTCACTGAGTTGACCGAATACATATAGATCGCCTCCTTCATACTTCAGGGTGAAGAATGTTTTGATATAATCAGCCTCTCGGTTTGGATCCTGACTATTGTCCCTCTTTATTAACCTCAATCCATTGATATCGTTCTGAAAGAAATATTGCTTGTATGATCTGGGTTCTTCAGGAATCACATAAACATGGGTCTTGCCGTCTATGATCTGTATCCCATCTATATTGATAGCTTGAAAACGCAATTCCTTCGTATCGAAGAACCTGTATTCATTATTGCCATCAAATAAATTCTCTCTTTCGTAATTATAGACCAGCTCAGGTGTTCTGACAAAAAGTGGTTTGAGATCAGTTATGGCATTATCAGTTCTTCTATTTTGTGATATGATCACTTTCAGATCTGCATACGGATCGATCACCGAATAATTGTTCAGATTTAAGGTGAAGTCAACCTCTTGTTTGTAATCTCTATGCTTTGCAAGAGTTGCCATCTTCACCTGACTCTTAATAGAGATCTTTTGATCAACTACATAAAATCTTCTGGTGAGGATCAGGTCTTCCTTGTCGTTATTCACATATACCTTAATAATATAGTTCCCGGATTTGGTGAAGCTGATTTCTCTGTTTGGGAATCTTAATTTATAATGAATGTATGGGTATAAAGTGTTGAAGGAATATTGATAGTCTTCAATAAAGGCGTTGAAAAAGCCGCTAATGTATTCTTGAACTACCAGTCCTGAAGGCTCCCAATTGGCATTGCAATGTATCAGGTCGTAAGCATAGGTCTTGTATGACTTATCCAGATCGTCAAAATGCAGTTCCAGTTGTCTGCCATCATTCAAATAAACTACAGGGTAACTAAGCGGATCTCCCGGTGGATATAACTGAACGCTTTTTATATTGTCCTTGTAGACTTTGTTCTTATACTCTATAACATTTTCTTGCTCTTGGCTATCTGTCTGGTTTTCATCTATGGCTTTATTTTCAGGTTTTGGCATTGTGGCCATTAGTGAAAGAGCTGCAGAAAGCAGCAATGCAAAAGCAATTACAGACCTAAAATTTGTTTGTTTGATCATCTATTCTGATTGAAGTTCAAAAATAAGGAAAGGGAAATATTGTATTTTATTGTGTTGCACTTAACTCTAAGTTGCGTTCGCTCTGAGCTTTATGAAGTATTAAATTCCTGTTAATTATTTCTTTAAAAAAGCTGCAAAAAGCGAACCCTTATATCTCAGAAGTGTTATTTTTGCGACCTAAAATTGAATCCATCTTTGAATATGTCAGATGTGCTGAAAATCAGAAGGGGGACTAACATCAAGTTGCAAGGGGAAGCTGAGAAGATCCTTGCCGATGCATCCAGAGCAGAAACCTATGCTATTAAACCCCCTGATTTCGAAGGAATCAAACCAAAAGTAACAGTTAAAGCAGGGCATGAGGTGAAAGCCGGTACGGTGCTCATGTATGATAAGAACAACGAGAAAGTGAAGTTTACTTCTCCCGTTAGCGGCGAGGTCGCTGAAGTGAGGAGAGGAGACAAGCGAAAGTTGTTAGAGATCATCATCCTTGCCGATAAGGAAGATCAATATGTAGATTTTGGAGCTGCAGACCCAAACTCTTTAAGCAGAGAGGAGGTCGTTTCAAAATTGTGCGATTCAGGAGTTTGGCCTTTTATTAAGCAAAGACCTTACGATGTGATTGCCAATCCTGATGAAACTCCAAAGTCCATCTTTATTACTGCATACGATTCCGCTCCATTAGCCCCAGATAATGACTTTATTTTTCATGGTCAAGGAGCTTTGTTGCAAAAAGGTATTGATGCATTAGCAAAACTTACCGACGGTAAAGTTCATTTGACTGTTGATGGTTCAGCTAAGCCGGATGAAGCTTTTACAGGAGCAAAGAATGTTGTCTTACACAAAGTTTCTGGTCCTCACCCGGCGGGAAATGTTGGAGTGCACATCCATAATTTTGATCCTGTTGGAAGAGGTCAGGTTGTTTGGACCTTGAATGCACAGGATGTTCTGACCATCGGTCGTTTGTTCGAAAGTGGAAAATTTGATGCTAGCAGAGTAGTTGCACTTAGCGGTTCTCATGTTAGCGATGCAAAGTACTACAAGACCATCTTGGGGATGTCAACCAAGAAGTTGTTTGCAGACAATGTGAAGACAGAGGAGAAGAGCAGATTCATTAGTGGGAATGTATTAACAGGAACTCAGATCGCTGAGGATGGATACCTAGGTTTCTATGATTACCAGCTTACCGTTATACCGGAAGGTGGAGAGCCTAGGATGTTTGGATGGATCCTGCCAAACCCTGACAAGTTCAGTATTCACAGATCGTTGGTTTCTTGGTTGCAACCGGCTAAGAAGTACGACCTAACAGCAGATATGAATGGTGAAGAAAGGCCATTTGTTGTAACGGAAGAGTATGAAAAGGTTTTCCCTTTTGACATCTATCCTGTTCAGTTGATCAAGGCTATTATGGTTGAAGATATTGAATTAATGGAAGCCTTGGGTATTTATGAAGTAGCACCTGAAGACTTTGCCCTGTGTGAAGTTGTTTGTACTTCTAAGATCCCTTCACAATCGATTGTTCGCGATGGCTTGAACATGCTTCGCAAAGAAATGAGCTAAAAAACAACTAGCAATGAGTAAAGCAATTCACAATTTTATAGAAACGAAGATCAAACCTAGTTTCGATAAGGGCGGTAAGCTGGAAAAATATTATCCGGCCTATGATGCCTTAGAAACCTTTCTTTTTGTTCCTGGGCATACTTCCCACAAAGGAGCTCACATTAGAGATGGGGTTGATATGAAGAGAACCATGATCATGGTGGTTCTAGCAATGGTTCCGGCTTTATTGTTCGGAATGTGGAATACAGGACATCAGCATTTCTTGGCAACCGGTGAGGCTGCTACTTTTATGGAGAAGTTCCTTCACGGACTCATTAAAGTGCTTCCATTGGTTGTTGTCTCTTATGGTGTTGGACTTGGCGTAGAATTCATCTTCGCTATCATTAAGAAGCATCAAGTAAATGAAGGATATCTTGTATCCGGAATGCTGATCCCTCTTTGTTTGCCTGTTGATATTCCACTTTGGATGGTAGCAGTAGCAACCATTTTTGCAGTGATCATTGGAAAAGAAGTATTTGGTGGAACAGGTATGAACATTCTGAACGTAGCCTTGACTGCAAGAGCTTTCTTGTTCTTTGCTTATCCTACTTGGATGTCGGGTGATAAGGTTTGGATCTCAGGAGGAACTGACGCTGCCAATAACTTTGCAGACGGCTCTACAGGGGCTACACTACTTGCTCAAGCAACTGAAAAAGCCTCAGGCTTTGTTGATGCAGCAGGAGCGCAATACGGAGATACTTTTTGGTCGGCTTTTATAGGAACCATTCCAGGTTCTATAGGAGAGACTTCAACCTTGGCTATATTAATTGGTGCAGCCATTTTATTGATTACCGGCATTGGAAGCTGGAAGATCATGCTCTCAGGAGTCATTGGTGCATTTACCATGGGATTGATCTTTAATGCATTTGCTGTGAATCCTTTTATGGAAGTTCCGGCTCATATGCATTTGGTAATGGGAGGATTTGCCTTCGGTATCGTCTTTATGGCAACCGACCCGGTAACGGCATCTCAAACAAGCACAGGAAAATATATCTATGGATTCTTGATCGGATTCTTGGGGATCATGATCAGAGTATTCAACCCTGCCTACCCGGAAGGAATCATGTTGGCCATCTTGTTTATGAACGTAATGGCACCATTGATCGATCATTATGTGATCCAGGCAAATGTGAAAAGAAGAATGAAAAGAACAGCAGCAGTTGCCGCTTAAAATCTAAAAGATGGATAAGAATAGTAATAGTTATACTTTCATTTTCTCGGGCATCCTTGTAGTAGTTGTAGGAGCTGCATTGGCTTTTGCCGCTGAAAGTTTGAAGCCCTTCCAAAAGGAGAACATCCGAATGGAGAAAATGCAAAACATACTAGCTTCTGTGAATATTCAAGTTGAAGCGAGTGAAGCAAAAGAGAATTTCGACAAATACATCGTTGAGCAGATCTTATTGGATAACAAAGGAGACCTTGCTGAAGGAACAGAAGTAACTGCATTTGATATTGATGTAGTGAAGCAGTTCAAAGGTGTTGATGCCGAGAATAGATTGTATCCACTCTTCGTATTTGAAGATGGAGGAAAAAGAAAATACATTGTTCCCATGGCCGGAAATGGACTTTGGGGTCCGATCTGGGGATATGTAGCTTTTGAAGGAGACATGAACACTGTATTTGGATCTACCTTCGATCATAAGACTGAAACTCCTGGATTGGGAGCTGAGATAAAAGAAGGTTGGTTCCAGGAAAGGTTCATTGGAAAGACCATTTTTGATGAAGGCGGACAGTACGTTTCAGTTGAAGTTGTAAAAGGAGGAACCGCAGATCAAAATGATCCACATGCTGTTGATGGGATCTCTGGTGGAACGATCACTTCTAAAGGAGTGAGCGAAATGATGGAAAGAACATTGAACGTTTATGTGCCTTATTTCAAGGCGAATAGGCAATAAAGAATATTTAAAGACAGAATTAAAACTCTAAAAGATGAGTGAAACTGCAGAAGCGAGCGTAAAGAATGCGGCAAAAGAGCCGGCAGAACCTTTATTCTCAACAAAGAACAAGAAACTATTAACTGACCCTTTGAATGACGACAACCCGATTACCATTCAGGTATTGGGAATCTGTTCAGCACTGGCGATCACAGTTCAGGTGAAACAAGCCTTTGTTATGGCTATTTCAGTTCTGTTCGTAATGATCGGTGCAAACTTGATCGTTTCTTGGATGAGAAATCTTATCCCATCCAGGGTGAGGATCATTGTGCAATTGGTTATCGTTGCTGCTTTGGTGATCTTGGTCGACCAAGTATTGAAAGCATTTGTTTACGATGTTAGTAAGCAACTTTCTGTATTCGTTGGATTGATCATTACCAACTGTATCATCATGGGTCGATTAGAAGCATTTGCTTTGGGTAACAAAGCTTGGCCATCTTTCTTGGATGCAATTGGAAATGCTGCCGGTTATGGATGGATCCTAATTGCTGTTGCAGTGGTGAGAGAACTATTTGGATCAGGTAAGTTCTGGGGTATCCAAGTGATTCCCGATAGCTTTTATGAAATGGGATATTTCAACAATGGGTTGATGATCTTGCCTCCAATGGCTTTGATCACTGTGGGGATCATTATATGGATCCAAAGAAGTAAGAATACTAAATTGATAGAAGAGAATTAAAAAGAATCTAGAATCTAGAGTCTAGAATCTAGACTCTGAGCAAAGCGATAAAAAATGGAATACATTAATATTTTCGTCAAGTCGATCTTCATCGATAATATGATCTTCGCCTACTTCTTGGGGATGTGTTCATACTTGGCAGTATCTAAGACAGTAAAGACCGGAGTTGGACTAGGTGCCGCTGTGATCTTTGTATTGGGCATCACTGTACCTATCAACTATTTGTTAGAGAACTACGTTTTGAAAGAAGGAGCCTTGGTTTGGTTGGGAGAAGATTTCGCAACTGTTGATCTGAGCTTTTTGAGCTTCATTATGTTCATTGCTGTAATTGCATCCATGGTTCAATTGGTTGAAATGGCCGTTGAAAAATTCGCTCCTGCACTTTATGGTGCGTTGGGAATCTTCTTGCCATTGATCGCGGTGAACTGTTCTATTCTTGGTGGTTCATTGTTTATGCAAGAAAGACAATATGCAAACATTGGGGAAGCAACTGTGTTTGGTTTAGGGTCAGGAGTAGGTTGGTTTTTGGCTATTGTTGCCATTGCTGCCATTCGTGAGAAGATCAGATACTCTGACGTACCCGCACCTCTAAGAGGACTGGGTATTACGTTCATCCTAACAGGTTTGATGGGTATTGCATTCATGAGCTTTATGGGAATTGAGCTATAGAAGCTAGAGACAAGAATTAAGAAACAAGAAATATTTTAGATATGATTTTTGCTTTGAGTACGGTAACTGTTGGAGCAGCAATAGCTGTGATACTCCTAGTTGTTTTAATGTTGGTTAGTCTGCTTTTGTGGGCCAAAGCCAAACTGACTTCTTCAGGTCCGGTAATCCTGACCATTAATGGAGAAAAGAAAGTGGAAGTAAGTGCGGGTAATACGCTATTGACCACTTTGGGAAATGAAAAGATCTTCTTGCCATCAGCTTGCGGTGGGGGTGGTACTTGCGCCATGTGCAAATGTCAGGTGAACAGCGGTGGAGGAGAGATCCTGCCAACAGAGAAGCCTTACTTCTCTAGAAAAGAGATCCAAGAGAACTGGAGATTAGGCTGTCAGGTAAAGGTGAAAGAGAACATGGATATCCATGTTCCAGAGGAGATCTTTGGAATTAAGAAGTGGGATTGTGAAGTTGTATCCAATTACAATGTAGCAACCTTTATTAAAGAATTTGTAGTTAGACTTCCGGAAGGAGAAACTTTAGATTTTGAGGCAGGAGGATATATTCAGGTGGATGTACCAAAGATCACTTGTGATTTCAAGGATATGGACATAGCTCCACATCCTGATGATCCGGCGGGAAAGGATTCAAAGAAGATTGGGATAAGTTTGGATTGTGGGATCTGAAGATGGTCAATCCGGAGCCTGTGTTTAGAGCCTACTCAATGGCCAATCACCCTGCTGAAGGAAACATTATTATGTTGAACATTCGTATTGCTACACCACCTTGGGATAGAGATAAGAATGCATGGATGAATGTGAATCCGGGAGTTTGTTCTTCTTATGTATTTACAAGAAAGCCGGGAGATACCGTAACTATTTCAGGTCCTTATGGTGAATTCTTTATCAAAGACACTGATAAGGAAATGGTTTACATTGGCGGTGGAGCGGGAATGGCTCCATTGAGAGCACATATCTTCCATCTGTTCCACACATTGAAAACAGGCAGAAAGGTATCCTACTGGTACGGTGGTAGATCGAAGAGAGAATTATTCTACATCGATCATTTTAGAAAGATAGAGAAGGAATTTCCAAATTTTAAATTCCATATTGTGCTTTCTGAACCCTTGCCAGAAGATAATTGGAAAGAAAAGAAATCAATTGACGATGATGGAGATGGCTTCTTGGGTTTTGTGCACCAAGCCTTTATCGATCATTATCTAAGCAAGCATGAAGAGCCGGAAGAAATTGAGTTCT
Source organism: Bacteroidia bacterium (assembly GCA_030429925.1). Lineage (GTDB taxonomy): Bacteria > Bacteroidota > Bacteroidia > Flavobacteriales_E > Vicingaceae > UBA1494. The sequence goes on from JAUIGQ010000063.1 coordinate 11,836, forward strand.
ATTTCTGCGGTCCACCTATGATGAATGCAGCAGTGATCAAAATGTGCGACGATTGGGGTATCCCTGAAGAGCATGTGAGTTTTGATGACTTTGGAGGATAATCAAAAAGAAAAGCCGTTGTGAAAACAACGGCTTTTTTTTTTGATAGAATCTAGAATCTAGATTCCAGACTCTGTAAATTGAGTTGAGTATCAACTCAATTTATCTCCCTTTCCAAACCACCTCATAAAGGTCTTTCCTTCGATCTCCCAGTGTTTGAACACTTCCGTAATTGTGAAGCTCTTTCAATTGATCAATATCAACATCTACGATCAAGGTCATTTCTGTATTAGGCGTGGTTTCAGCCTTTACCGCATTATTGGGAAAGGCAAAGTCTGAAGGAGTGAAGACGGCTGATTGAGCGTATTGAATATCCATATTTTTTACCCTAGGTAGATTTCCAACACAACCGGCAATAGCTACGTAACATTCGTTCTCAATAGCTCTTGCTTGAGCACATCTTCTCACCCTGCTGTAACCGTTCTGTGTATCGGTCAAGAATGGAACAAAGATCATATTCACCCCATTCTCACCATAGTATCTGGCTAGTTCAGGGAATTCTATATCATAGCAGATACAGATCCCGATCTTCCCGCAGTCGGTATCAAAAATACCTGCCTTATCTCCACCGTGAATTCCCCAATATCTCTTTTCGTTTGGTGTGATATGGATCTTTGAATAGCTCTCAGAAGTACCATCCCTTCTGCAAAGAAAGCTGACATTGTGCAACTCATCTCCCATTTCCTGAGGCATGCTACCGGTAATGATATTGATATTATAGCTAACGGCAAGTTCCTTAAATGTTGCAACAAGCTTGTCAGTGTATTTTGCCAATTCTCTAATAGAGGCAGCTTCCTCCAGATGATTGAACTCAGCCATCAAAGGAGCATTGAACAGCTCGGGGAATAGAATGAAGTCGGAGTGGTAGCCCGACATAGCATCAACGAAAAAGGTAATGTGTTCAATAAAGTCTTCATAAGATTGGTAATTCCTCATTTGCCATTGCACCAAGCCCAGGCGGACAGTACTTTTTGTAGAATCTATGGTGGCGTTCTCAGCATAGTATATGTTGTTCCACTCCAATAAAGCTGCATGAGTGCCCGACTTCTCATCTTCCGGAAGATAAGCACTAAGAACCCTTTTGACATGAAAATCATTGTTCAATTGAAAGGCCAGCACAGGATCAAGGATCTCTGAGAACTTCACTTTTTCAATGTACTCTTTTGGACTTAAGTCCTTTGAATATTCATTGTATTTAGGCAGTCTGCCACCCAGGAAAATTCCGTACAAGTTCATTCGCTCCACTAATTCCTTCCTGGCGTCATAAAGTCTTCTTCCAAGTTTTAATCCCTGAAAGTCGGGATTGATAAAAACATCTATACCATATAGAACAGTTCCTTTTGGGTCGAATGTTTTAAAAGTACCATTATCAATTACCTCAAGATAGGTATGAGGCTTGGAGAACTTCTCTCTATCAACGATGATGGATAAGGCGCAACCGGCCAGTACATCATTCACCCACACTGATATCTGACCTTCCGGGAATAGGTCTATTAATAATTCAAGTTCCTTTCTCTCCCATAAGAAATTAGGCATGTCTTTATAACTTGCCTTCATTGCTTTGATCAGATTATCAAAGTCAGACTCTTCCAAGAGCCTCAGCTCAATCTTTACTTCTTCTTGTTCCATAATTGCAAAGACTAAATGTAAGGATTAGCCCTTGAGTTTTTCTTTGAGGGAAAGAAGATTAACCACTATGTTGGAAATTATTACAAGTCCTAGGCTTGCCACAAAGAAGTATTTAGACATTTTCGTATGCTCTCCGCTATAGCCAAAAAGAAATAGAAGTATCGTTGATATGAAAGGAAGGATCAAGGTGATCCATCCATTGATCAACCATTTTTTGTCGTAAGTTGGAAATGCTAGCTCTGTGCTCATTAAATACAGATCATTATCCTTTTTGAAGATATTCATCCATTTATTGTAATCCCACAGCAGCAGATACAAAGTTCCTAAACACATAAGCGAAGCTATGTAGGGAGTAAGACTGCCGATACTAAATACTGTAAACACCATGATATTTAGAATGATAGGAAAATAGATCATTGCTCCAACGGTTGCATAACGCTGAGTGATCAAAAGAGCACCCGCAATGAATTGCGCCCAGCCGATAAATTCATAATAGATCAAATTTTCATGCAATGCATCCAGGAAATTGAAAAATGGTCCACCTTGACCAATATTGGCAAATGGATGGCCATTTACCTTTCTCAATCCGCCGATCACAAATCCTACGCCCAATAAGTTCCTGAGATTCAAGGTAAAAAGATGCAACCAGAAATTCGATCTGAACTGGAAATAAAGCTCTTTCATTACCACTAAAGTATCAATTCAATATCGATTCTCATTAACCTTATATTAAGTATTAGACGCTCTAAATCTCATCCTATAGAAATATCTAATTTCGTTGGCACTATGAAAAGACTACAATTACTTTATTTGCTTTTTCTTGGCTTGATCTTCAGCTCTTCTTGTACTTTCTACAAGCCAACAGCCTCACATACGCCCATTTTAAAAGAAAAAGGGGATCTAACAATTGGTGGCAGTTTTTTTAGCAGTATTGATGGAGTAGTAGCATACAGTCCAATTCAAAATGT
>JAUIGQ010000064.1 GCA_030429925.1 Bacteroidia bacterium
CTTACAATTCTTTAATCCCAAGACTCATCTTTATTTGGCAGAAGCCATGGTGAAGTTGAAAAAGTGGGAAGAAGCATTCAATGCCTTTCATATTGCTCTGAGCCAGAATCCAAAATCTAAAAAGGCATTAAAAGGCTTGGCAGAGATTGAGGACAAGGGACACCATTTTGAATTGAAGGCCGCAGAGAATGTTCAGTTCCACTCAAAAAGAAAAGCTAAGAAGACAGCAACACCCTCAAAAGAAGAATATCTTAAAACACTCAAAGGCACTGTATATATCGTTTCAGGTTTACCAAGGTCCGGAACTTCCATGATGATGCAAATGCTGAAAGCCGGAGGGGCCAAACTATTTGTTGATGAGAAGCGAAAGGCAGATAAGAACAATCCGAAAGGATACTATGAACATGACGGTATTAAAGCACTAGGTAAGAATAAGAGATTGATCGAACAAGCCAAAGATTCAGTTGTGAAAGTGGTTAGTCCCCAATTAAAACATCTGCTACCCAAAATGAAATACAAGGTGGTCTTCATGGACAGAGACATCAAGGAAGTGATCACCTCTCAGAACAAGATGAGTGGAAAGGGAACTACCAATTACTCTATGAAATTGCATCAGTTCTATACAGATCAACTCAAAGAATTGGATGAGAACTTCTTTGAGCAATTGAATGTGGAAGTATTGAAAATACCATACAAGGAAGCCATTCAACAACCGAAAGATGTGGCCGTAAAGCTTTCCAATTTCTTAGAGGAATTGAAATTAGATGATGAAAAGATGGCATTAGCGGTTGATGCATCCCTATATAGAAATAAGAAAGAAGAGCTGAAGGCTTAAGGCTCAATTGGTCTAGTTTTATTTTTTACCTACCTTGCTTTCGAATTTCCTGTTCATGAAAAGATCATTCTTATATATTGTGCTGAGTTGCATTCTATTCATTGCAACAGAAGCCTGTCAGGAACAACCCAATGTTGAAGAAGCGGAAACGAAAGAAGTCAAAAGATCTCTCAACCCAAATGGCGATAGTGAGCTTGCTATACTCATGAGGGAAATGTACGAAGAGGCAGAAAGGATCAAGGAACAAGTAAAAAAGGGAGAGCAGCCTGAAATAAAGTTGGATCATGGAAAGATCCTCACCGCCCATGCCACTGAACCTGCAAAAGACAACTCTAAAGAATTCAAGGATTTTGCAAAGATGTACTTGGCAAATTTGGATCAGTTGCAAAAAGCCAATCCCGAAAATGTAGAGATGGTTTTCCAGAGTTTAGTGGAAAGCTGCATGAGTTGCCACCAGCAATTGTGTCCGGGACCGATGGTGCGGATCAAGAAGTTAAGGGTGGCGAACAACCAATAATCAACCGTCTTCGTCTAGTTATTTCTTACTAATAATGAGAAACTTAGGCATCCTAAAAGAATGCAATATGAAGTTCCTAACCTTATTCTCTTCTCTATTACTTCTTACCTTTCAATTATGGTCACAGTCCATTTTGTTGAATTGGAACTCCGATCCGGCAAGTTGTGTTCCAGGAGGTGATGGAAGTATAAGGATGATGCCAGCCGGTGGTCAGCCACCTTACACTTATTATTGGTTACCCGGTTCCTTTACCACGGCGAATCTTTATAATCTTGCAGCAGGTTCATACAGTGTTACGGTTACTGATGCAAATGGAAGATCAAACACTACCATTGCTAGTGTATTAACTTCACCAAGTCCCACTCTTGTTATGCAACATTCCAATCCTTCATGTGCAAGATCCAATGACGGTAATGCAACAGTAACAGCCTATGGATTTGGAGGATATACCTACTCCTGGAGTCATAATACAAGCATCAATAACCACACCGCTAGCGGACTTAATGCCGGCAGCTACTTCCTAACTGTAACTGACTGGAAAGGATGTAATAGTTTCGATACCGTGAATCTAGTTGATCCACCTGCCATAGACACTACCGTAAGTCAGAATGGTCTAAGCTTGACCTCAAATCAAAATGGTGCTTCTTATCAATGGCTAGATTACACCAACACCGGAATGATCAATCCTATCAATGGTGCTAATGCTCAAGCATTTGTCGCTCCTATCAATGGCCTTTGGGCCGTCAAGATTAATTACAATGGTTGTGTTGATACATCAACAGTGATGAGCACTTTCACTATTGGTCTTGAAGACAATGACCCAATTATCAATGGGTTGTCCATCTTTCCAAACCCATCTAAAGGAATGATCAGTATTCATGGTCAATCAATAAATGGAGAGTCTTTACAATTATACAGTATCAGCGGGAAATTAGTCATAGAAGAAATCAGCCCTTCATCCTCCTTCCAGATGAATCTCGAACATTTGAAAGAAGGGATTTATTTTCTTAAAGTCGGTAATAAAAGAAGTAAGATCATTTTAACAAATTAGCATTTCCATAATCGAGTAGACAAAATCTGTAGTTATAGGGTCTAAGTAATAAGGCATCTCACACCTTCGTTCTTAGCTTGTTGAACCCTTAAAACTAATAGATATGAAAACCCTATTCATCTCCATCAGTCTATTACTAACTACCACCGTCTACTGCTTCGACACGCTTCTACTTAAATCCCATGTGCAGGGCATTCACAAGGATGTTCATGGCACAACCCACTATCATTACGTCAACTTGCCGGAGGAAGTTGGATCCTATGTATTAGAGATCAATGATGTTCCTGTTCGGTTGGAAGCCAACAACTTTATCCCTACCAAAGGAGTGAAGATCTTAGAGGTCAAATGGGTTGCCCATTCCCCACCGGAAGATCAACTATCCAATCATGAACTCTTCGACCAAATGATCGATCTTAAAGAAAGACTCCGCGACTTGGATCATCAAGAGAGTGAAGAGTTGAGATTTAGAAAGGAGCTTTTACAAAAGATGGTCAACGAGACGGATATCCGCAGCATTAAGGAGTTATACAAGAAGAAGGATATCGCTATAAAAAAAGAGCGGATGAGGATCTATCATGAATTGGAATTGATCCAGAACAAGATCAACCTGGTAAAACACAATGCAATAGCAACTACCAATGATACACAAAACACACTCTTCCTGAGTATCCTAAAAGATCATTTGGATGCCAAGATCTTACTGTTCAATTACTTCTTGGCACATCCGGAAGCAGAAAAGATAACTCACAAGATTCGCAAAGACAGTCAGTTGGTGAAAGGAAGAGTAATTGAATCTGAGAGCAGGGTACCAATGATCTATGCCATGGTTGAGATCTATGAAGGGAAGGAATTAATAGAAACCTTGTATACGGATGAGATGGGAGTTTTTGAAACCCGCTTAGCCACCAACAAAACCTACAGCTTTGTAATTCATCAGGAAGGATATAGGAACAGAAAGGTTAAAAAATTTCAAGCAAATCAAAGTAAGGAAGCAAATTATAGAACCTATACCCTAAAAGAAAAAGATCCAATGAGCTTTGTTGAGTTTGCCAGCTATGCTTTGAACATAGCCACCATTCTTGCCCAAAATTGGTAGAAGAACTTTTTATGCTGAAAGCTTGCGAATGCAGGCGGTAAAAGGAGCGCGAAGGTGTTCCTTTTATTATTTATGGGTTCCCATCTAAGCCTTCAATCTAAAAAACAATATAGGGGTAACAATGATTGTCGTGAAAATTGCTTATTTTGCAAAGGCATACTGTATACACCCTGCGATCATGAAAAAATTTACAACAATTGTTCTCTCCTTAATGCTTACTCTGTCTGCCTATTCACAGTCGGTCATTTCTTTTGATGGAGTGAACGATTATATTAACCTTGGCTCTAATGCCGGCAACAATGTTCGATCAGTAGAGTTTTGGTTCAAATTAGACAATAGAATTACATCTAATATTACTTCAACAAAAATGATCTGTGGAAGAGAAGTCTCATCCGCGAATACGAATGAATGGCACATTTCCTTTACACAAAGTGGTGCCAATTCTCCTGCCGGCCATTTGAGATTTGCAGTCGTTTCTTCTGTGGGAAATGCCAAGGATGTGATTAGTAACAATAGCTCATGGAATGCGAATCAATGGTATCATGTAGCAGCAGTTATCGACCCAGTGCAAGGTATGATGTTGTTCATTGATGGAATAAAGCAAAATGATACTGAGCCGAGTTTAACTTCTCCTACTCCTGTCATGAATTACGACTTTGAACTTGGTCGCTTTAGAGGATTTAGTAATAGATATTTTGAAGGAGACCTAGATGATTTTCACCTTTCATCCACTGCTCTCTATACTTCTAACTTCAGCCCTCCTTGTCCGGACAGAAGTCCTGTTGCCGGAACAAAAGGCTTGTGGAACTTCAACGAGCAAAGTGGATTGGTTGCAGTGGATTCCAGTTCAACGCAAAATAATGTAACGATCAGCGGAGCTAGTTGGGATACCAGTACAGTATGTCACAAAGCACAAGCCTCCTTGGCTTTCGACGGACAGAATGACTATATCAACCTTGGAGCAAATGCCGGAAACAATGTAAGAACAGTAGAGTTTTGGTTCAAATTGAATCAGGCAGTTGATTCAACCAATACAAAATTCATGGTGCTCTGCGGAAGAGAAGTTGGCTCTACCAACATCAATGAGTGGAATATAGTATTCATACCCGGAGGTACAAGACAAAATGCACCCGGTAAATTACGATTTGGAGTGATCCATTCAGTTGGAAACCTAGATGAAGTATTTAGCAATAGCAATACTTGGAATGCCAATCAGTGGTATCATTTTGCTGGGGTGATCCACCCTACTCAAGGAATGATGATGTTCATTGATGGAGTAAAGCAATCAAGCACGAAGGCTAGCTATACTAGTGCTACACCGGCAATGACCCAAGATTTTGAAATAGGTCGATTAAGAACCTTTTCCAACAGATATTTTGAAGGAAATATTGAAGATTTTCATTTATCAACTTCCGCCCTCTATACTGCTAACTTCACTCCACCTTGTCCCGGAAGAACTCCGGGAACAGGTACCATTGGATTGTGGAACTTCAATGAGAATGCAGGAACCACCGCTCATGATGCCGGTCCACTTCAAAATGATGTTTTCATTAATGGAGCTACATGGGACAGCAGCTTTGTTTGTCAAGGTCAGACTGTTGGCATAGAAGAAATTGAAACCCAACTAGTGGCAACTGAAGAACTGGAAGTTTATCCTAATCCAAGTGAGGGAGTACTTTATATATCAAGTAAAGAGCAGTTGAGCAGAGTTTCTATTTATGACCTCAATGGAAAATTGATCGAGGAGTTCAGACAGATGGAGCAAAATAGAATTGAGTTGCCCGAGCAAAAAGGATTCTATTTATTGCGCATTCAAACAGAATCCGGAGAGATGATCCAGAAGAAAGTGATCAGGAATTGATCGGAGAAAAAACTGTTGCTTCCTGCTTCTCTCATTATCTAAAATATTATGAAAAAACTACTTAGTATAGTCATCGCTATGGTGGCCGCTCTATTTAGCTATTCTCAGTCTGTCATTTCTTTTGATGGAGTAAACGATTACATCAACCTGGGGTCCAATGCAGGAAATAATGTACGATCCATAGAGTTTTGGTTCAAATTGGATAATCAAATTAACTCTAGCCTCAGTTCTACAAAGGTGATCTGCAGTAGAGAAGTTTCTTCAATGAATACCAATGAATGGCACATCTCTTTTACTCCCTCAGGCTCCAATTCTCCAGCAGGACATTTAAGATTTGCTATAGTACCTTCTGTTGGAAATGCAATTGATGTCATCAGCAATGATAACTCTTGGAATGCCAATCAGTGGTATCATGTGGCAGCAGTGATCGACTCATTGCAGGGAATGATGTTATTCGTCAATGGAATCAAACAAAATGATACAGAAGCTAGCTATACTACCCCAACTCCACCCATGAGCGTGGATCTAGAGATAGGTCGTGCTAGAGGATTTAGCAATAGGTACTTTGAAGGAGATATGGATGATTTCCATATTTCTTCAACTGCACTCTACACTTCTAACTTCACACCTTCTTGTCCTGATAGAACAGCAGTTGCAGGATCAATAGGCTTATGGAACTTCAATGAGCAAAGCGGTACAATTGCCGTTGATTCCAGCTCATCACAAAACAATGCAACCATCAATGGAGCAAGCAGGGTATTGGATACTATTTGCAATCCTGCTCCTGCTTCACTGGCCTTTGACGGCATCAATGACTATATCAACTTAGGAGCAAATGCAGGAAACAATGTGAGAACAGTAGAATTTTGGTTCAAATTGAATCAGGCTGTTACTTCTAGTAACAATAAATTCATTGTACTTTGTAGCAGAGAGGTTTCTTCATCCAACATCAATGAATGGAATGTAGCTTTTCTACCTAGCGGTACTGTTCAAAACGCACCCGGGAAATTGCGTTTTGCTGTGATCCAATCTGTGGGAAATATTTCTGAAGTAATGAGCAATAGTAATACATGGAATGCCAATCAGTGGTACCATGTTGCCGGGGTGATCCATCCTACCCAAGGAATGATGTTGTTCATTGATGGGGTGAAGCAAACAAGCACTCAAGCTAATTACACCAGTGCTACTCCGGTGATGACACAAGATTTTGAAATTGGAAGATTGAGAAACTTTTCCAACAGATACTTTGAAGGGAATATTGACGACTTTCATCTATCATCAATTGCTCTATACACAGCCAATTTCACTCCTCCTTGTCCGGGCAGAACTTCGGTGACCGGAACCATAGGATTATGGAACTTCAATGAGAATATTGGAAGTATAGCCTATGATGCCGGTCCACTTCAAAACGATGTGATCATCAATGGCGCAGCTTGGGACAGCAGCTTTGTTTGTCAAGGACAAACCACAGCTATTAATGAGATAGGAACAAAAGAATTTGCTGATGAATTAGAGATATACCCCAATCCAAATGAAGGGGTACTTTATATTTCAAGTAAAGAGCAGTTGAGTAGCGTTTCTATTTACAGCCTCAATGGAAAATTGATCGAGGAGTTTAGACAGCTTGAGCAAAATAGAATTGAGTTGCCTGAGCAGAAAGGATTCTATTTATTGCGCATTCAAACAGAATCCGGAGAGATGATCCAGAAGAAGGTGATCAGGAATTGATCGACCTTTCCCTTTATTACCTACCTTCTTATTAGCAGAGCTTATTACTCTTCAAGGAACCAATAGTCTCTTTTCCAAGGTCAAAATTAGTTTTTATCTTAATGAATAGAACCAGTTACCCTTTTGTTAACTATTGCTATTTTTTTATTGAGAGTAGTTGAAGTAAGACACTCAGAGAATTTTGGGAGAAGCAAAATGATTCATAGCAAGCCTTAAAAGCACGGTTTCATCAATGTCAAAGGGAACAAATACAGGCTGATTGCTTGATTTAATTTTGAATTACAATTTTGTTGGATTCGATTTATTGGCAGTCATTCTCAATATGATAAGATAGATGCAAATAAAACCGATAAGATCAGGGAAAGATTATACGCAAGCACTGAAAAGGCTGGAAGACCTATTTGATGCCAAAAGGAATACATTGGAAGGAGATGAAGCAGAGATCTTGAATAAGAAAAGAAAATTGGGTTTTGAAATGATCAAAAAGATCAGTGTTGCCTTGAATATTCCTACTCATGTGTTGATCTAGGATTATTGATCAATAACAAGTTTCCCTTCAATTAGCTAAAAGCTCACTGAAGAAGATCTTAAAAAATCAAATTGAGTGGTTACTGCATTTAACAAGCGGTAGTTTACCGCTTACTGAGAAATCCATACCGTCTGCTGGCAATTCATGTCCATTCACTAGTAATTATTTCAAAGAAAGGAATTTGGATATAGATTCGAAAACTGTTGTGCTTGCGAGAAGACTGCTGTGCTTGCGAATAGTGAATAATTATAAGAACCATAATTAACCTGGAATCATGAAATCAATTCTTACCCTAATCCTTCTTGTTTCATTTAATCTTCTAACAGCTCAATCTTACAATTACTCGTTACGTACTACAGCATTTGATGACCCTAATTTTGAGCCTTATGCATTTTCATTATTCAATGGAAATGAATCAACTGTTTCTATATCCTGCGGTAATTATGCTGGATATACAGCACAGATATGGTACCAGCGATGGGAAGGACAATCCTATTTGGTAATCAATGATCCTATTGGTTCTATAATAGCCTCTAAGAAATTAGATATAAGCAGCGTAGTTTCTAATACATTTGGATGCTTATCTCCACCAAATTTCTGTCGCAGATTCAATATCAATTCAATAAAAGAAGAAGACTGTTCTACCTTAATTTTTACAGGATCTGTTGTTGTTGTAAAAAATGTCGGAGGCTACACAGTTGCTCGAGAAAAAACCATCTTTGGTAAAATTTCACTGTCTCCAATAAGCTCTCCAACAATAATTATTGCTGAAATGTTGGATTTCCCAACTTTGTACTCACATCATAGGGGAGAGGAGTTAATATTTGCAAATGGCAATAAATATCTTGTGTCAAACCAAGAAATCACCGGTTCAAACATAGGGTTCTTTATCAACGAACTGTTTAGCGCCTCTACTTCAAACATATATTATGGAGCTAACCTAAGTATTAAGGATGTTACCCATTCTAGTAATTCCAATGAAATTGTCGTTGCAGGTTTTTCAAGTAATAATCCTTCTACAACCAGCAACTGTAATCCTTCCTTTAACACTACTATTGATGTTCTTCGAATTGACCTAACTACAAATACTATAGCGCAAAGAGCTTCATACATTCATAGCAATTTAAAACCCAATCATTTAGAAATTGAATATGATCCTTTGAATGATCGATACGTTTTATTATCTCATCAAGAATTCAATCAAAGTCACTCAGAAATAGTATTATTTAGATTAGATCCCAATTTAAATTTGATTGATTCGAAAGTTATAGCGGATCCTGATAATGGGAAGATTCTTGATTTTAATCTACTGATCAAACCTACGATCAGTCCAGATTATCATATTTCATTTATATACAATACAGATGTTAGATTAATAAGGTATCTAAAACTCGACAAACATCTCAAAAAGAAAATGGATAAGTCAATTAACCATCCTGATGGATATATATATATGCAATCCATTTCTTCCGATCTGAGAAACGCAACAGTCGGTGATGGTGAAGAGATCATCTATAGTATAGGAAATGCTGTATTTAAGCAGGGGAATTTTGACCCTAATCCACCCATAGGAAATGGAAATGATCCATGGGAAATGGTATTTGCGATAGCAACATCCACAGTTAGTCTTTCTGCAGAAAACTGTGAAGAAGACGCAAATACTGTTCTTGATGATATTTGCATTGAAAAACTAAGTTCAACTGACCCAACTAATAACGTAGTAACTCGATCGAATACCGACCGTACTATAGATAATATTATCAGTGAAGTTGGAGGATTGGCCTATGATTGTAGCGGCTATGAAACTGAATATTCCTCCGCCGTCTTGAGAAAATCAAATATCAATCTTTCTCAAATCAAAGACGAGGAGGAGATTTTCACTGCTAGTGGAATAAGTGTTTTCCCTAACCCTTTCGAGAGAAGCCTAACTATTGAATTGGTCAATATTGAAACTCCTACCAATTTTGAAATAATTGATACAAAAGGCAAGATTGTAAAAACTGGAACACTAGATCTTATTCTAAACAAAATGGATTTAAGTTCTCTGCCTAAAGGATTATTTATATTAAGGATTTGTGATTCAAATGAGATGATCAGATCATACAAAATTGTAAAGACGAAATAGTTGGTGATCTGATCAGCTTTTCCCAATTAACAAAAAATCTATGTTTTATCTATAAAATTAAACCAGTATGAAGCTCTCACTTACTACCATTTTCAGTTTCCTAGTGATTTTTGCAAATGCTCAGAATTACAATAACTCTATCAGAACTACTTCATTTGATAATCCATCATGGGAACCCTACAATTTTTCAATGATAAGTGGTAATGAATCAACCGTTGCTATTTCTTGTGGTACCTATAAAGATTATACTGCACAGGTTTGGTATCAAGATTATGATGGGGCATCTTTCTTTGTTTTAACAGATAAAGATGGATTAGTAGTTGCTTCTAAGAAGATCTCTGTAAGTTCAATCAACAACAACACAATCCCGTGCCCAGCCTCTCAAAGCTATTGCCCGCATTTCAGTATCAAGTCTCTAATTCAGGAAGATTGTTCTACTCTTATTTTTACTGGACTTACAAATGTTGTAAAATCTGGAAGTATTTGGTCTTCAAGTTTAAGAACTGTGTATGGCAGAATATTTCTTGGCTCATCAATTACCATACAAGCAGAAATGATGGATTTTCAACAACCCATACCACCACCCAATATCACTTTTAACCATGGAGGTGAAGAAGTTATATTTATAGACGGAAAGAAGTATTTAGTTGCTAATGAGTACGATCATTCTTTAAATATAATACCATCCTTTTTTATAAATGAAATCTATGGAGCATCTGCATCTAATGTGCATTATGAAGCTAATTTATTTGTAAGAGATGTTACACATTCCAGTTTTCCAAATGAAATGATTATTGCAGGGTTCTCAGGGAATAATCCACTAACGACTGGCGGCTGTGGCGCTCCGTTCTACAATACAATTGATGTCCTTCGAATTGACTTAAACTCAAACATTATCCTTCAAAGGGAATCATTTACTCACGACCATCTCAATTTTGAAAATATTCAGATAGAATATGACCCTACCAGCAATATGTATGTGGTACTAACACTTGAGCAAATTACTTCTAGGTCTTCTGAACTAATTCTATTCAGATTGGATGATAATTTAAGATTAGTAGATATTAAGAATCTATCATACGTTACCTCAAAAAGGCATGTTCATGACTTCGATCTAAAAATTAATCCCCAAATAGATCAAGATTATCATATCTCATTTATTTATGGAGAAAAAAATGGAGGTAACAAATCAATCAGATATCTTAGATTGGACAATCAACTTGGAAAAGTAGTAGATAAAGCTATTATTCACCCAGATGGAGATTATTTTTTCGAAACCATCTCTTCAGCCCTAAGAAATAGCGATGAAGATGGGGCTGAGATCGTTTACAGTATAGGGAATTCAACTTTTAAATATCCTAACACAAGTTTTTATCCTCAAGTACCAATAAATAACCCAAACGACCCTTGGGAAATGTTATATACCGTCGCAACTTCTACAGAATTCATTGATCCAGACAATTGTGAAGAACCTACAGATTTAGTATTAAATAATATTTGTGTAACACAACTAGACCAAACAGACCCTACTAATAATGTTATTATTAGGCCAAATGTAGATCAGACGGTAAATGAGGATATTTCTGAAGTATTTGGAACTATCTATAATTGTTATGGTCACCAATCTGAAATTGGATCAACTTTAAGAAAGTCCAATAGAAAGCTTGATGAGGAACTGGAAATTGATGAGATGCAGATTAGTGAAGAAAGAGCCATAAAAATCTACCCTAACCCAAGTGAGGGAGTACTTTACATATCAAGTAAGGAGAAGTTGAGCAGAGTTTCTATTTACGACCTCAATGGAAAATTGATCGAGGAGTTCAGACAAATGGAGCAAAATAGAATAGAGTTGCCTGAGCAAAAAGGATTCTATTTACTGCGCATTCAAACTGAATCCGGAGAGTTGATCCAGAAGAAGGTGATCAGGAATTGATCAGCTATCATGCTTCAAAGCTGATAGAGCCAAGCTCTCTTCCTATTTCTCTGATACTTCTAAGCAACTTATTCAATTGTTTCTCAGAAGGATTCTTTATCCCTTTAATGTATTGAGTGATCAAGGAGTTATTGATACCCGCTCTTTTGGCAATGGCATTGGCCTTTAAGTAATCAAATTCTTTGAAGAAAGTCTTGAAATCGATTTGGATGGCTATATCTTCTCTCTTCAATACCTTCTCATTCTCATAAAACAGATTGGCTGCCTCAAGAATATTATTGAACAGCTCATCTTTACTGTGGGCAACAGTGAAGATGGGCCTACTTTCATGGTAGGCGGAAAGTCCATCTTTGTCAATTTCAACTATAAAAGTTTCTTTCTTCATATTTATCTGCTTTCCTATCTCAAAGGCCTGCTTGCTTTTTTATTCTATTCCACAACCCCTTCTTGATCTCTTTGGAAGGGTGAAGAGGGAAAATAATCACTCCAGATCTCGATGGATGAACTAGCTTAAGGTGCGATCCTCTCTGGCTTTTTATCTCCCAAACAATCTTCTGAAGTAATTTCAGTGCTTCTGAACATTTCATAGAAAGCACTTTACAAAGGTAAACTTTTATTTACTTTTCTGCTATTCATTTTTAACTTCCCATACTCAGATTAGAAACTCTTGCAAGCAATCTTTGCAACAAGGTCTGCTCCTCCACAATAACCCTGGCCTTGCCTTTCATACCATCAAAGTAGGTAAGTTCTTTTCCACGATCAGTGATAAGAGTTGAAGGCAGATCCACTTCCAGAAAGTAACTCCCTTCCACATCAAACTCCCCTACCCTGGATACCAATGCTTCTATTCTTCCATATTCCAAAGCCGGATAAGGAGTGAGTTCGAGGAGGACTTTTTGACCGGATCTTATCAGGTCTATATCTTTCAAGCTCACCTCTATTATTGCGATGTAATTGCTAACATCCTTTTCAATAATCATCAATTGCTCAGTGCTTTCAACAACTTTTCCTACCGAAACTTCACTGGAATAATGTAATGTTCCACATTGCGGAGCCCTGATATAATTCTGCCTTTCATAGTTGTTCAAATGCGTAAGTATGGCACTGCTCTTTAACCCAATATTATGCTCAATTCGCATCAATGCTGCCTCATATTCAATATTTGCATTTCTCTCCTCTTGAGTATGTTCCACTAACTGACCTTTGATTCCTTCCTTTTCTTTTTCCAAGGCAATTAACTGTGATTTCGAAATCCTATTCTGAATAACACTCTCCTTGAACTGTAAGAATGATATCACAGAATCTATATAAAGTAGACTGTCGATCATAAATAGTGAATATCGATTGAGATAACTTTCATGCTCGATCCTCAATCCAATTTCTGTCAGTTTCCTCCTTCTTTCTAATAGTCTATATTGTTCAAAATAGTCTATGTCTCTATGAACTTCGTCAAATTCTAATTCCAAAACATTGTAGCTCACAAGCTCCTCTTCTAATTCAGCTAATAATCGGTTTAGGTCTGGATCAGTAGTTGATTTGGCTTTGAACATATATAGGTTATGAAGCAGAGATTTATTATCAGAGCGATTCTCCTCATCAAGTATTTTTCTCAAGGAATCTAGATCCTCAGGAATTAAGTCTTCATTGAATGATAATAAGACTTCTCCTTTCTCAACTTTCGAATTTGATGATCTATAAATCTTCTCAATATAACCCCTCTTTATTGCACTGATCCGACAAGGAGGTCTATCAGGGATTAATCGAAATTTAGAATCAAGTTGCCGAGGAAAAGTTATCAAAGACATTGAAAGCACAGCAAATAGTAAGATCACAAATATTATTGTTGTGCCTAACCTTATTGGCCATTTTGGCACTGACCCTATTATCTCATTTACTTCTTCTGATAATTCTACTTGACTTGTTCTCATCCTTATAAAGCCTTTGCTAGTTCTAGTTGATTATTAACTAGATTGTAGTATTCTCCCTTCCTTTTCAAAAGACTATAGTGATTTCCAATCTCACAAACTCTGCCTTTCTCCATTACCACTATCTTATCAGCATTTTTCACTGTACTCAAACGATGAGCAACAATAATTGCCGTACGATTCTTCATGAACCGATAAAGGTTCTCCATTATGATCCTTTCATTAACTGCATCCAATGAAGATGTAGCTTCATCAAAAAGAAACAAAGGAGGCTGTTTATAGACAGCTCTTGCTATCAGCACCCTTTGTTTTTGACCACCGCTCAAATTCTGGCCGTCCATGCCAATATTGGTCTCTAGCCCTTGAGGAAGTGCATCGATAAAGTCTTCCAAATTTGCAATTCGAATAGATTCTTCAATCTGTTTTCTATCAGGATTTATATCCCCCAAAGCAATATTCTTTGCAATAGATTCATTGAAGATATATCCTTCTTGCATAACTGATCCGCAATATCTTGCCCAGCAACTCTCAGAGATATACTCAAGTTTTATCCGTCCAATTTTAATGCTTCCAGACTGTGGTGAGTAGAATTTTTGCAAAAGCTTTAAGAGGGTAGACTTACCTGAACCAGTCTGACCTACAATCGCAATGCGGTGCTGAGCTGGAATGTGGAGATTGATGCCTTTTACAATCTGAGC
>JAUIGQ010000065.1 GCA_030429925.1 Bacteroidia bacterium
CATCAGGTTTGACGTGAGGTCACGATAGGTCTCGTAAATTTCTATCAACTGAATCGTATGGTCATACACGTCTGAGAGAAATTGCGAGGTATCCTTTGAGATGATGGCATAATCGTTTCGAATCAGCTTGGAAACAGCTTCCCGAATGGGATAAATTGCTTTTCGAATGTAGATCAGTTCCTTTTTAATATCCTGAATCCTGTTCAGGGTAGACTGCTTTGGCTCCAGGTAGACTTCTTCTTCAAGATCTTCTATCCGGTCACCGAGTGTTTCCATAACCACGTAGTAGTTATCCACGATGGTATCAATCAACCGATAAAAAAGATAATCCATCCCCTGCTGACGAAGCCGCACTACCGGGTCCTTCATTCTTTGACGTAACCCGTCAAACATATCTTCTTCCTTCTCCTGAAAGGTGATCAGAAAATCGCTGCCCAAAATCAAGCTAATTTGCTCATATTCTATAACATGTTCCTTGACCGTATTTACTGCTTTAAGCGGAAAGAACAAATGCCCGTCATACTCTTCTAATTTAGGACGCTGGTCGGTGTTCAATACATCTTCCAGCATCAATGGACTCAAATGGAAATGGGCACCTAAATCCTGTATCATTTCCACGTTGTGCAAGCCGTCAAGGTTGATCCAGTTCCGTTTGTTGGTATCAAGTTTCGGGATTAATTCATTAACGGTTTTATTGGAGGATGTCTCAATTTCCTTCGCGTCATACTGAATTAACTCCAGTTCGGATTTTTCCGTCTTCTTTTTTCCTACATGGATCAGGGTACCGGGAGGGAGTCCTGCCCGCATTTTTGCCTTATGACCAAGGCCAAGATTAATCTTAGGTAAGTTAGGTAAGTGGGGTAGATTCATTCGTTGGATTGTTTTTGAAAACTAACGTTCTATACGGGAATGGAATTTCAATGCCTTCCGCATCAAATCGTTCTTTAATACTTTTGTTCAGGTCGCATTTTAGCGTGAAGCCATCGGCGGGTGAAGGCGCCCAGACATATCCGCGTAGATTTACGCTACTGTCACCGAATCCAATGACCCGTACCATGACAATCGGATGACCTTCTTCTTTTTCTTCATCACTGCGATTGTCAATAGTGAGCGGATGCGCCATGGCTTCTTCGGCTATAATTTTCATGGCCCGGTCCATATTGGCGTCATAACTGATCCCGATTTCAAAAAATATACAGGTCAATTCCTCGACGATACTGGAGTTGATGATTGTCTCATCGCTGATCTTATTGTTGGGAATACCGGTGATGGAAGAAGGGAAGATATTGTGGAAGAAGGGGAGTGCAGGTCCTCTTATTTGATAGTCTTCATCGGGAACACTTTCTGAAATATTGGCTACAACATCTCGGATAAGCACGTTCTTGAATTCTCCCTTCCTGTCAGCCGTTGGAATTCCGCCCAGGCGGATGAAGATCGCATTCCCGCTGTTCTCAGCCTTGATGTTTTGGATCAATACATTCTCGATCACTCCATTGTGAACTGACTCCAAGGCAATCGCAGATCGATAGGTGTCAAAGATCTCAATGTCTTCAATGGTGATGTTCTTAAATCCTCTGTAGGAGGATGTACCAAATTTCAGAGCACTTGCACTGGATCTAATTCTGCAATTAGCAATATATATGCTGTCGCACATGATCTCTAAGTTCTGTGGCCCCTTATAGCCCCCTGCATAAGATTTGAGGCATATACCATCATCCGAAGCATTAAAATAGGAATTGGTAATCCTCACATTCTTGCTGTCGATGATATCAATGCCATCGTTGTTCCAATAAGTATCACTTTCTACTCGAATGCTGTCAATACTTAGTCCATTGCATCTGAAATAGGATTGCACCCAACTTGCTGCATTTCTCAATTCTACTCCGCGGATCTCAATCCTGCTACAATTCACAAACTCTATTAACTGAGGTCTTATGTCTGCTCTTGGACGTTTATCTGCTAAATTATAGTAGGCACTATCGATCTTTCCGGCATAGAATAGACTGTCTATATGCAAGGCCAATCTAGCACCTTGTCCATCTATAACGCCTTTCCCACTGATCTTAATATTCTCTGCACCGTCCGCCAGGATCAAGGCCTTCCATCTTTGGAGGGATAGGTAATGATCCGGATCAGTACTACCTAATATGATGGCAGAGTCTAGCAGTTTTAGCTCTACGTTGGATTTGAGAACAATACTTCCGCTGAGATAGACCCCTTTTGGAAAAACCACTGTTCCTCCACCCATTTTATGAGCCTTATCGATGGATCGCTGAATTGCTTCAGTAGATAGGCTTCTTCCATCCGCAATAGCTCCATGGTCTAAGATGTTCACCTCTTGTGCATTTGCTGAAAGAGCTGAAGACAAAATGAAGACAAATAGGATGTACAGTAGTCTCATGGATGAAAATTCAAGAAATCCGAACACAAAATAAGCCTCTCAACAGCAATACCAAGTCAAAATTCTTAAAATTGTTATCAATGTCTTCATATTTCAAGCTTTTCATTCTTTTCTGTGCTATGATCTCCCTTTATTCATGTGATCAGAAGGAAGTTGCTCTTGCTTCCTCTGATGAAGACATCTGTAATGGAAATGTTAGAAATGGAGGGCTATTGGCCAGTAGGATCAGCAGCTTTGATTCTCTTCTTAAGCTGATGCAGATTGAATATTATAAAGAGGGAAAAGTGTCGCTTCCAGGGGATAGCTTGAATGACCTAGTGGTTGTCAGCTATTGCATGCATGGTAAGGTCTATGAGAGTCGCCTTGCAAAGGATATCAGTCAGACTGAGATCAAAAAGGCCAAAGAGGGTGGGTTGAGCAAGAAGTTAGGCTTGTTGTTCAAATCACCCTTTGCCGTGATGAACCGAAATGAACTGGCACAGATCTATGTTCTAGCCAGAAGAAGATATGATCTGTTTGGAATTAGCGATGTTGCCTTTTATGACCTGGCTGAGATCGCCTCCAAAAAGATACACGACCCATCTGCATACATTTCCAGAAGAGATAGCGGTGAAAAGGGATATCTCAACAGCTTTAACCATATTGCGGCTCAGGCTTTTATAACTACTTTGTACTCTGAGGAACTAGCTGACTTTATCGCAGATGTTCATGAACGCGATAATATGCCTGAGATCATTCACGGAAAATTTACTGCAAAACAATTGGAGGAGCCGAATAACAATCCAATGGATAATTATGTAGATCTGATCAATAATGAGGTAGGACAGGAGCTGGGAAAGAGATTGAAGGCGAAGTACAAAATTGAGCAAGACATGAAATGGGACGTTGTACTCTTGACTGCCTATTTGAATGATCTACAGTCTTTTTATCAAAGGATCTACCAGATAAAAATGGAGCCTTTCCATGAGGAGGAGGAAGTTGTGAGGAAGTTCCTAAAGAAGATCAACGCAGTGCCAAATTACAAGGTCAATGTGTAGCTACTCCACACTATTCAGATAGTATTCAACTACTGGGTATCGAGGGTTGCTGTCTAAAGTAACTTTATACTTGCTGATCAATTCAGCAGCACCTAGTGCATCGGAGGATTTGATACTTGAATCCCATTTTTTATGAATGGCTGTCGTTTTGAATTGGATCTCCCTAAGATCAGCATTTGAAATATTGGCATCCTTTAGAAGACCATATCTAAGATCCAATCCCAATAATATTGCGTCTTCAAGATTTGCAGCCCACAGATTGGTGCCGTAAAAGTTCGCATGTTTTAAGGAAGCACCTTTCATTGAACTCATTCGGAAACTACACTCTCTCAATTGAGTGGAATCCAGCTTTGCATGATCCAATAGGGCTCCATCGAAAACGCTGTTTTCTCCAACTGATTTAGAGAAGATGGACCAGCTAAGATCGGATTCATTAAAATTTGTCTTATTCAATGTTGTGTTACTTAGATCTGCAGCAAACATCTTGCAGAAGCCAAGATCAGCCTCTGATAGGTTGGTGTGCCTTAGATTTGCTCGATCCAGGTTGGAATGATTTAAATTGATCCCTTTGAGCACTTTATTGGAAAGATCAGCCTTTCTGAGATCAGAGTAGGAAAAGTCGATCTCTCTAATGGCTTTGGACCAACTCACTGAATCCAGTTCCAGTTGTAATAACAATTGGAGAAGTTTAGCTCTACCCGGACTGTAGATCAAAATGGAAGAACTGTCTTGCTGACTGCTATACTTTGGTTGAAAAAGGGCGCTTAGCTCCTTAAGCTTTTTTAAGCTATGAGCATCTAAAGATCTAATACTGTCTAATCTAAGGGATTTCAGAACCAAGCTAACTTCTAATTCTTGGGCAGTCTTGAGTTCATGATACACTTCCATTTTTCTTTCGCGGATCTTTTCAAGTTCCATTCTCGAAATTTCTAAAGCGTTTTCTTTTGCTTCATGTTGAAAATGAAAATAGAGATAGCCGGAAAGGATCTCAACGGCAACAACAATGATCAAGAAGACCCAATTGACCTTCTTTTTTTGATAGGAAAGAAAGAGTAGAAGAAAGATGGAAAAACTTAAAAGAAAGCCTACCCAAAATATTGCATTTGATAGGGAAATCAGCTTGAAATTGGCGATGAGGTACCCTAGGCACAATCCAAGCAAGAGTATGATCGTACTTTTAAATAAGCTTTTCATTTGGGTGAAATTATCGAATTCTCAATTCACTATAAAAATTGATTCATTTGATAGGACGTCTAAGCTATTTTGGAATTTCTATTTTTACCATATGTCAAAATGGTCTAGAATTTTTCTGATCCTCTTGGGCTTTGCTATCCTAGCATGTTCAGATAGGTCTGCAGCAGAAAAGGAGATGAACTTTGAAGAGGATGTAGTTCCTTACCCCAGCAGCAAGCCGGGAGCAAGGTGGTGGTGGTTTGCCACAGAGATCAAGAGAGAGGATGTGAAACATCAATTAGACTGGGCAAAAGAAAAGAATTTCGGAGCTGTGGAGATCGCATGGGTGTATCCTTTGTATCGCTATCAAAGAATGTATGCCAGAAAATACGACCGACATTATCCAAAGGACACGACTGCCCAGAAATGGCTAAGTGAAGAATGGTCAGAGATCGTTGCTTACACTAAATCTTACGCTGATTCCATTGGTCTTCAATGCGATTTCACATTGGGAAGTGCTTGGCCTGCAGCTTCCGGAACCATTGACGAGAAACTGGGCACTAAGATCTTCGGAGATAGCTCTTTCCGACAAACTTTAACCTTTTCTTGGGCCTGGCCTGATACTTTTTTGGTTATAGATCATTTGGATAGCAATGCCTTCAATGCCTTTGCTGATCCAATTGGAGATGCGTTGTCTGAAGCCTTGAAAGGAGGGAAGTCTGCACTCTTCACCGACTCTTGGGAGATCAAGCTCAACTCAACCAATAAGGTATGGACCGATGGATTTGAAAAGGCTTTTGAGTCCAATTTTGGATACGATATCATTCCTTATATGGAGAAAGGGTTGGACTCTTTTCCGGATGTGCGCTATGATTATATGTTGCAATTGGAAGAAATGGTAGTAGATGGGTTTTATAAGCCCTATGTGAGAAAATGCAAAGAGTTAGGTGCTTGGTCAAGAGTACAATGTCTGGCATCTCCTACAGATGTAATGACCACTTATTCCCTTGTTGATATTCCCGAAACAGAGAGCATGCTGAACAACCCTAATTATTCAAGGATCGTGAGCTCTTCTGCTGCATTGGCTTCTAAATCCTTGGTATCTAGTGAAAGCTTTACTTGTATGTATGGATTTCCAGCCACTTATTTAAGAAAGGAGCAATCGGCAGATCTCAAACTAGTGGCGGATGCGATGTTTGCCAATGGGGTGAATCAGCATATCTATCATGGAATGCCTTACAACCCAAGAGGAGTGGATAGTATTGACTTCTTTGCAACCACTTATTTTGGTCCGGGAGGCAGCCTAGAACCTGAGCTAGCAGATTTCAATCAGTACATTGCAGATGTCTCTTCTATTATGAGAAAGGGTAGAACCTATTCAGACATTGCAGTCTATCTTCCTTATGAGGACGGTATTATGAAGGGGGCCTATCCGCCAGAGCGACAAAGAGTGTGGGTGTGGGGAGAGTATGAGCTCAGATACGTTGATCCACCAAAAGAAGTTGAAGGATATCACCCTTTATGGATCAATAGACATTTCCTGGAAAAAGCTGAATATCAGGATGGTAAATTAAAGGTTGGAGAAGCTGAATTCTCCCTGCTATATATAGATGTTAAGTATATGGATGTTAGGTCTTTAAAAAGGATATATGAATTATCGCTTAAAGGATTAAAGGTTTGTTGGAAAATGGATCCGGAACAAGCGGGTTTGAACAAAGATGCTGATTTCAATGATTTGCTGGATGGGCTAAAGGCATTGCCGAATGTGAGCAATGAACTAGGCTCATTGGTAGATCGTTCCCCCTTGATCCAATCGGATAGTTTGCCTGCTTATTGGGCGAGAAAAACAAAGGACGGCAGTCTATACATTTTCTTAGCACAATGGGGAGCCAAGGATCTAAAATATCCTATTTATTCAGGACAGTCCTATTCCGACAAGGCCAGCTCACAAAAGTTTACATTCAACTACAACGGAAGAATAATAGAGAAGGAAGTGCTCTTCCAGCCTTATCAATCGCCCATCATTAAAATGGGACCTAAGGGTGAAGTAGAACAAATCAACCTTGAGTTTGTCCCAAAGGACCCTGTAGTAAGACCTAAAGAAAAACAGAAGATGTACTTTTAGCATTCAACTCTTTGATAATTTTACACTAAATCAACAGAATAAAAATGAAATCAATCTTTTCTAAATTCGCCTATACTCTTACAATTTCAATCTTTAGCTTATTTATGGTATCCTGCGGAGGCAGTGGGGACGAAGCAAATAATGAGGGGACAAAAAACGACTCCATCATACCTATAGTACAGAATATGGAAGTTCAAAGGCAGGTTGGTTATCTGAAGTTCGACAGTGCTGAATTAGTTGAACTTGATCCGGAGTTAAGAAACTACTACTTGAACATTATCAATAATACGAATTACGCCAGTGGTATAAGTATTGCCAATTTAATGGAGGAAGCCAATGCAAACCTCAACAGACTAATGGAATCTGATACAGGAGCAGTTTATGAGAAGGACATGATCAATGCGATGATGATGATGAAGGGAAATCAAAGAGTAGCTGCAAAAAACTTGAATCAAGCAGGCAGATGGTTACTTAGAAAATACCATGAAATTCAAACTGCGAACTATCCTTCATTGGCCGGACAAGTTTCAACTCTCAAAGGGCACCTAAGTGAGATAAGACCCAACGAAAGCCTTATGGGACAAGAGAAGAAGGTTAGAGCGTTCATAGATCAAACGTTTATCCTCTTGTACTTAATGGAGGAAGAGAGTGAGAAGTTAGAGACTGGAGACTAGAAACAAGAAGCAAGAAGCAAGAAGCAAGAAGCACTTACTCTAAGTACTCAGTGCTACCTAATCGTTTTTCTAAAGATCGGATCTGAGTCTTTAACCTCATCAAAGTAGGTATGTCCTCTCATGATCTTTCTTTCACCCATGCTAGTAGTTCCGGTTCTGTGGAACATATCCGTATCGAAAAGGAAAAGCGTTCCGGCAGGAGCTTCAAGTGACATCACATGCTCCTCTTCATAGGGAAGTTGTCTGGAAAGCTCTCTGTTCTCAAAGGTGATCTCTTTAGCCTTATCTGACCTTCTCATATCTTCCACCCATTTATGCGTGCCTGCTGCATATTCAAAAGCACCGTTATTGGCTGTCACGTCATTGATGTACAAAAAAAACTTCAAACACTTCTGAACATCAAAATGAAGATCGTTGGCATAAGTTGTAGTTCCAATAATGTCTCGAACCACATAGATCTTAGAGTTCAAATTCGCGGTTGGATGCACATACTTAGAAGCGATCTCATGCATGAAAGGACGATTAAAGAACTCAGAGGTAGAAGGATAGTCTTTAACCCTTAATTTATTTCTTGTTAGTCCAACACCTTCTCCTTTCTCCAATGGAAAACTCTTGATCCCTCTTCCTTTCGCCTTCACTACTTTTTCAAATTCTTTATCCATTAACTCTAACTCAGCCTTGTTAAGGAAATTGGGCAGAATAGCAACTCCGTTGTCTCTTAGCATATTTACAATATCATCTGTTCCTGCCTTCTTTGGATCCAATGTGAATTCTGCTTGTTGTCTATGCTTGCTGATTACTTCCATCTGAATTAATTTAAAGTTTTTCCAATTCAAATGCTAAATTACTGATGCTTTGAAATATAGAATATGACAATTATCAGTTTGTGTGTGTAGGAAGTAGGAAGCGTTGCCCTGAGCTGTCACACTGAGCGAAGTCGAAGTGTTGTCGAAGGGTAGGAAGTAGGAAGTAGGAAGTAGGAAGTAGGAAGTAGGAAGTCGGAAGTAGGAAGTCGGAAGTAGGAAGTAGGAAGTAGGAAGTAGGAAGTAGGAAGTAGGAAGTAGGAAGTAGGAAGTAGGAATACCACTTAACTCCCTAGTTAATTTATATTGAAGAATCTGCCTAACTTTACAATTTCTTAACCAAACCAATTAATATGAAGAGAATATTACTAGCTTTATTATTCACCTTGCCTTTCATTTCCTATGGGCAATTATGGACTGCTCAGTCAGTCAATGTTCTTACAACCAATCCAGATAGCTGCACAGCTGTGAATGTTCAAGTTACAGCATATATGGGCTGTATCAATTTCACTGTATTACCTGGAACCTTTACGGTAAACGGAAACAATATCATCCTTCAGGTAAACTGTACTAGTTCACCTATATGTGCAGGAGCCATATCCTATCCTCTGACTGGTTTTAATTTGGGCAATTTGTCCCCGGGAACCTATACCATCACTGCAGAAGCAATTTTGGATAGAATAGTAACCAATACTATATCTGGTGGAACGCTAACAGTTGCAGCCTGCTCAACTACACATCTTTTAGAAAGCTCAATTGAAAATATTGAGGTTTATCCGAATCCAACCTCAGATAAATTGTTCATTGATGAACTTGGTCAAAGAGGTGCTGATCTCAATATTAAGTTGTTTGATATTGCGGGTAAGGAGCAAACATTGCCACTTAATATGATCGGGTCGAGAATGCAAATGGATCTTTCAAAGTTAGAATCAGGAGTTTACTTCTTGCAGATCACAGAAGGTGAGGAGAAGGTGATCAAGAAGATCTTGGTCGACTAGAAAAGCATATAAAAATTAGTGAAAGGGCCGATAATTATCGGTCCTTTTTTATTTTCTGAAGATTGATTTTCAATTGAATTTTAGTGCAATTTTGTCCGGCTGTTTTTTTGACATAGATGGACGCTTTACCTTATGATCCTCTCTTTGAGGAATTGATCAATGACTACTTAGAAAAAGGTTTTGCGGTGTCCAATAAACTCTTCAATAAGTTAGAGATAGATGGATTGAGGGAGTTAGCATTGAAAGAAAGGTCGGAGGAGAATTTTCGACTGGCGGGAGTTGGTGATAAGTTCAATTTCCAAAAAGAAAGATCCATTCGCTCTGATAAGATCCTTTGGCTGTACCGAGCAGATGCTCATGATTCAGAAAAGATCTTCTTTGAAAAGATAGATCGCTTCATTCAATACTTGAACCTTTCATGTTATGCTGGGATCTTAAGGTCGGAGTTCCACTATGCCATCTACGATCCAGGTACCTTTTATGAGCGACATTCCGATCAATTCAAAGGAGATGATAGTCGCAGGTTTTCCATGGTTTTATATCTCACAGAAGATTGGAATAAAGGGGATGGTGGTGAGTTAACCTTATATATGGCTGCCTCTGCAAATGGAAAAGTTCTTATTGAACCCATGAGTGGCAGATTGGTATTTTTCGATAGTAGTATAGAACATGAAGTGTTGCTCTCTAAAGCTCAAAGGATCAGTCTAACCGGCTGGATGAGGCGGAGATAATAAAGAATAAAGAATAAAAAATAAAGAATATTCTATTAACTCACCATCGTTCTTCGTTATCCAAACTAAAAACACCAAAGTGCCCTCACACATGCACTATTCTGCAAACCGGCTTCGCTGACTGCTTCGCTTAGGTTTACCTCTGCATAAGTAATGTGATAGTTGACATCACCCCAGATCCTCGGACTTACTTCAAATCGAAAACCGGTACCAACACCTCCTCCATAGCCATTGCCTCCTGGTTGTAAATTGGGGTTGTTGTTATTGTTGTGAAAGATGTTATACTGTATTTCATTGATGACAATATAGTTCGTTTGAACCCTTATGTTATTGAAGTGTCCGTATAGCTCGAAATAAGCGGAATACCTCGACTTTTGGATATAGTGGATCTGTGTTCCCAAGTTCAGCATAAACCTGTTTTCCTCCCCAATCACAGGGAATCTTTCCAAAGTTGGACCGGGCATCTGATTGGTTGGATCTTCGATCTGAACGGTGAAAAATTGCTCAAAATCGATCTGTGCAGTATTGAAATCCAGGAAGAATCCGAATAGCTGATTAAGTTGATACTGGAAATGCATCCCCAACAATGTGGCAGTCTGGTATCTAGGTTCAAATGTATATTCAGCGATCTTATATGGAGCTTGAAAGTAATTGTTGAACTCTTGTTGATTGAAAGGCTGTTCGAAGATATGTTCGATCCCATAAGAAGTAACATCCGGTCTGCCGGTATAAAGAATGGCCGTATTGTGATTGGGAAAGTAGGCGCCCAAATTCATACCTATAAAGAAGCGGGAGGTGTCTGGATCCACCTCCCAATCGTCATAGGTGTTTTGTGACCATAACAGACTAGGCAAGAAGACAATGAAGGATAATATCAATTTCAACTTGCACATAGTCTGCAAAAATAACGAGTTAGTCCTTTATTTGGTTCATGCAGAAATGCTTGTCCGAATGAGAAATGACGGTTTATTTCCAGAGACCGCTTGTATCTACTTGTTGGAACTCGTCATTGGCATACCACCAGATCGTATTGTCTTCCAAGAGTATCAATACTCTCGGACTCATTCCTTTCTGAAATACTTTTAACGATTTGATCCTGTAGTCCTTTGGTAGGCCCTTTACTTTTAACTCAGACCAATTGTCGTCCTTTTCAGCTGACCACCAAATAGAACCATCCTTCATAGCAAGAATGATCCTCCCCTCAGGTCGGCCCATTACACTGCTTTTTAAATAACAATCTATGGCTTGAATCTCATAACCTGCAGGAAGTTGCTTAGCCTTGTATTTGCTCCATTTCTTATCATCTACAACTCTGTAGTAAATAGATTGATCCGAGGTAGTAATGACAATTCCTGTATTAAAGCTCATCATTTTGGGTTGTTGAAATGAACTGATATGAATAATATCCAAATTTTGAGGTAAACCAGTCTTGTGCAATGATTCCCAAGCACCATTTTCTGTGTATCTATACATATCATTATTCTCTAAGACAACAAATGCTCTTCCGGAAGTAGTTCCGCCTGTCATTCTAAACTTAGTATAAGGCTTAAATGCCTTCACTTTATAATCCTTTGGCAACCCTTTTGGGGTCAATGATTCCCAATTGTCGTTATATGACCAAATAGACTCATCACTCAAAACTGCCATTAAGCTTGATCCTGAAAGTTTATGATAGGCATCTAAATGTTTTACCTTACCTTCAGGTAACTCATCTAATGGAACATCTTGCCAACCTTCTTTTTTCATATAAATCCTTGTTCCTTGGTCGGTAATGGCAATAATTCTAGTTCCGCTTAGACGTGCATAAGCTTGAATTGCTTTGATCTCCTGTGCAATTAGCTGAGGAAGAAGCATTAGTGAAATGATAAGTGTAATAATGGTTTTCATTCAAGTGAATTTTGGTTAAAAAGCCAGCAATATAAGGAAGTTGATCAATATGATTGTGCGTTTTAAGTAGTTGAAAAAATATTTGATAATGCTTATCCATTTATTTAATAGTGATCCTAATATGGTAATGTTCCTTCATTGTATTCTGTAACTTCACAATCTTATTCTCATGCAGGACCAATTGTTATGGCAAATTTCAAAGATCTAGGTGTACAGCCTCATTATATTAAGGCACTCGCTGAAATAGGGATCCAACAGCCTACTGAGGTTCAGGTGAAAGCGATTCCCTTCTTGTTGGAAACTAGCTATGATATGATCGTGCAGTCACCAACAGGAACCGGAAAGACGATCGCTTTTGGACTGCCTATGCTCGAAAAGATCAACCCTAAGAATCCTAAGGTGCAGGCACTGGTCCTGACACCAACAAGAGAATTGGGAATTCAGGTTTCTAAACATTTATTCAAGCTTACTAAATACTTACCCGAGAAGATATTTACAGAGGCGGTTTATGGGGGAGAGCACATCTTAAAGCAAATAAAGGCGCTCTCAAGACCAACTCATATAATTGTGGCAACACCAGGCCGACTCAGAGATCTTGTTCAGAGAGGTGAAGTGAATTTGGGCAGTGTTAAAACGCTTGTTTTGGATGAGGCAGACGAAATGTTGAGCATGGGCTTTAGAGAAGATATGGAGTTCTTATTGAATCAGTGCCATCCTCAAAGAGATAACTGGATGTTCTCTGCTACTATGCCTCAGGAAATTCTACTATTGATCAAGAAGCATTTTAGAAAGGGGGCAAAACGTATTCAGATCGATAAGAAGAATACAGTCAATAAGAAGATAGAGCATCGATATATAATCTGTGAAATTGAACATAAGGTCAAGATCATACTCAATTTCTTAAAAGCTAGAGTGGGAGATAGAGGTGTGATCTTTTGTCGCACAAAGAAAGGAGCACAGCGACTAGCTCAGCAGCTGCAAGAAAGGAAAATAAAAACAGATGCAATTCATGGTGATCTGCAACAGAAGGAAAGAGATAAGGTAATGAGAGCCTTTACGAATAAAAAGATTGATGTGCTGATAGCAACCGACGTAGCCGCAAGGGGTATTGATGTTGTAGATCTTGGATTTGTAATTCACCATCAATTGCCTGAGAAAGAAGAATTCTATACACACTTTATAAAAACCAGTCGAAGGGTTTAATGAAGGTGAGCTCTGCAACAGGGTTAGTACTAACGTTGCACCCCCATGGACCTCAGTCTATAGAGGCCGCGATGGTCAATTTGGCGCAAGATTTTACTTTTGCCAATAACTACCCGCTAATCGATAAAAAAGGTTATTTTGGGGAAAGAATGGAGACCAGTCCCGCTGCCGGAAGATATATTGAATGTCGATTGGGAAAAATTGCAGATATTTTGCTTTTTGATGATATGAATCAGGTTGATATGGTTCCCAATTTCGATGAAACAGTAATGGAACCGGTTTCCATGCTACCAAAACTTCCCATAATGCTTCTTAATGGTGCAGAAGGAATCGGAACAGGTTTTTCTTCATCAATTCCAAGTTTTCATCATCGGGATATCTGTGATTCCATCGTTCAATTTCTTGAAACCGGGAAACCTAAAAAATTAAGACCATTCGCCCATAACTACACTGAAAAAATCCAGGTTGAAAAAAATAAATTTGTCTTTCCCATGCGAATTGAGGAAAAAGCCGGAAAATTTTATATTACAGAATTACCCCGGGGTTATGACGCTGTTAAAATCTATCGACATTTGAATAAACTCATGGATGCCGATTTTATCAAGGACTATATCGACAGCTCTGTTGATAATGAAATCAATATTGAACTTATTTTTAAAAGAGGGGCTTCTCCCACCATGGAAGAAGTGATGAAAAAAGTATATGTTCAGAGTTCCCAAACTCCCAATTATACATTGATCAGTGAGGGTGGTGTTCGCATATTTGATCATCCTGAAGAAATCATACAGTTGTTTGCCGAACAAAGGTTGAAGGTCGTTAAGCGTCGCTACGAACTTCTAAGTGAGGATTACGAAAGAAGGATCCGACAGCATAATGAAATCATTAAATTCATTAAACAGAAAGAATATGTTGTGGCCACAAGGTCAAAAAACAGAAAGAGCTTCATCGAACATCTGGCCAAGAAGAAATATACCTTTGCCGAGTACCTGGCAGATATGTCTATTTATCGTATGACCAAAGACGAAGTCGCTAAAAGGCAACTTTTGGTGAAGGAGGAAACGGCCAAATTGAAGGAATTTCAAAAAATTGCCGGTTCTCCAAAGCTTGTCCAGAAAAAGTTGATTGAAGAGCTCGGAGAAGTGCGTGAGAAACTTGATCTCTGGCTTAGAGACAGGGAAAAAGAGCGTAAAGACCTTCGAAAGAAATTGGAAAAGAAGGGGAGTCGAACCCGTAAAAAATAATTAATGAGTTTTTTA
>JAUIGQ010000066.1 GCA_030429925.1 Bacteroidia bacterium
AGTATCCATCTGAGAACAGATAGATCCTACTCCCCTTGGCCAGCTCAAGCTCATTGTTGCTAAACCCTTGAAAGTCATCTGTATGTCCGATCGATTGTTTATTAGCCTTTAGCTCCCACAATTTTTGATCTGACCCTTCAATTTGAAATTCGATCAATTCTTTTGACGTTTTAGGTTGACCCCCTATGACCCAAATGGGATTTTGCGCTCCGGCATACTGGATCTTTCTCTTTCCTTTTTTGATCAAACAAAGTGCTACATCCATCCCATCCTTGATCTCTGAATTAGATCTTCCGAGATCATTCGCCACCAACTCTTGACACTTATCCAGGATCTCTGCCGGCTTCTCTAGACCAAACTCACCTACCGCCCTATTCAAAGCACTGCTGCATACAACGCTAACCATGGCGCCCGGAACACCATGACCTGTGCAGTCTGCAGCGGCGATCAGCATGGTATCATTGGTAGAATTGAACCAATAAAAATCTCCTGCTACAATATCCTTCGGAAGATATAAGACAAAACTATGGGGCAACTTTTCTTTGATCACCTCCAGGGGAGGCATGACCGCTTCTTGGATCTTCTTTGCATAAGTAATTGAATCAGTAATTTCTCTGTTCTTCTCTTCAACAAGATCTTTCTGATGATTCAGTTCCTCATTCCTTTCTACTAGAAGTTCTTTCTGCGACTTGATCAATTGGTTGTCTTTCTTCTTCTGTACAAATGCAAAAGCGATAAAGATGATCAAGATAACTGCAGCACCAAGTCCTAGGTATAAAGCCTTTGTCTGAGCTTCTTTGTTTCTTAAAGTCGCCTCTTGTAACTCCTTTTCCTGTTGCAGATTCTTGATCTCCAACTCCTTTCTCTCAGTTTCATACTTGGTTTCCATCAACTCAATGGCTTCCTTGTTATTGACTTTATTCAAAGAGTCTTTCAATTGATCATAGATCAAGAGAGTTGCATACGCAGAGTCTTCCATCCCAAGCATTGAGTATACTTCTGCAACATCTTTAGTGTACTCGGCTTGAAGGTCAAGCACCCCAATTGAATCACATAAGAAAACAGCTCGTTTAAAATAGCCTAAGCCTGTCTTTGGAAGTTCCATTGCAATCAATACAGTACCTAGATCATGGAGAGCAATGGAAGCTGACCGTAATTCTCCTATCTTTAAGAAAGTAGTATATGCTTTCCATAGTTGAACTCTGGCTTCATCAATTCTACCCATTTCACCAAGAACTTGACCCATATTCATTTGCAGACTAGCCACACGAATCATATAGCCTAGCTTTTCAAAATACTGCATTGAACTATCTAAATAGTTCAATGCTGATTCCGGATCCTTTTGATCAAATGCCAGCTTTGCTCTTACATTGTGAAGTAGTCCAAATCCATATAAATTATTTGAAGCTTTGTAGAGTGATTGAAGCTCATTCAAGACCTCATTTGATTTCTCAAACTCCATTTTACTTGCATAGTGAACTGAAAGGCTAAACAGCCCGTTCGCAAGAATATCATCTAGCTTGTTCTTTCTAGAAATTTCTATAGACTTGAGCAGGTATTCTAGTTCTTGTTCTTCATCTCCCGTTGAATTGAAAATGGTACTAAGATTATAATAAGCGGAAGCAATAATGAATTGGTCATTAGCATCAATTCCCGCATCTAGGAATAGCTGATAATAATACATGGATGAATCATACTTTGCTTGGTCAGCAAAAGCATTTCCAATATTATTGTATTGTTTGGCTGATCTGATTTCTGCATGAACTCTGTTAAACTTTTGGATAGCGCGTTTCCTCAGCCTTATAACCTTTTCCAATTCGCCTTTGTACTTGGCGATGTTGGCATAATGGTGAAGAATTAAGGCATTCCAATAAACAGAATCGGCATGTATATTCTCCTTCTCTAACTTTCCAATCCAATAAAGAATATCTTCTTGAGTGTTAGACTCTGCTGCATAATCACTATAGGATGCCAGTCTTGAGGAATCCTCTAGAGACTGACTAAGTTGGTAAAGGCTATCTAGAACTGTATTTTGAGCAGCTGTTTGCACTGATAATGCAAGCAAGATCAGTACATATATAATTGCAGCCCGCATGAAATTGATTTACTCTACTACAACATTAACAGTAGCGCTCATTTGTTCACCATAAGATTGATGGAATCCATCGGCAAATTGCATGGTTAATTGATAGGCACCTGGACTAAGATCCAACTCGGTCTCTAGCTGTCCTTGGCCGAAATGTATGTTCAATGAATCTGAAGGAACAACCGTTCCCTTGGCAATATGTCCTCCATTAATGATCAAATGGTGGTGTCCTTTGCCTTCATTCAATGCGCCGGCCGGTTCTACTTCCATTCCTTCTACTTCAAACTTAACAGTATATGGCATTGAGATCGTGTCACCATCCGTCAAATTGCCAAACATCACTTTAGCTCCTTCAGGAACCGATAGTTGCTTAGGACCATTTGAACTTTCATGATCCATTTCTGAGTGATCTGCATGAGATGCATGATCTTGATGCTCATCTTTTTCTTTATTGGTTTGACCACCACAAGCTGCTAGTCCTACTGAAATTATTGTAATTGAAACTATTTGAAATATCTTCTTCATCTTTTTTCTATTCTATTATTCAAATTCTATTAATACTTGATTCTTTTCTACTGATTGTTTTTCCTCCACTTCTATCTTCTTGATCTTTAGATCTGCAGGAGCCTTTAGTACATTCTCCATTTTCATAGCCTCTAATATCAGAAGTGAATCATCCTTTGCAACCTCTTGTCCTTCTTTTACAAGGATATTCAATACCAAGCCGGGCATTGGCGCTTTAAGCTGTGAAATAGCTGCACTAGCCAAATTATCCATTCCCAACTTATGTAAAAGCTGGTCGAATTGATCCTCTACTTCAAGATCGTAAATATTGTTATTGATCTTGATCTTTACTTTCTTCTCTTCATTGTTCAGCTCAATGAGACTGGCATTAAAAGACCGACCATTGAATATCAAATGATATTTTCCATTCTTTAGGTCAAGCAGGTCTAAAGACAGATCTTCACCTTCTACCAACAACTTATCCTTTTGAGCATCAAGTTGATACTCTTTGTCGTTATTTACCTTTACTTTCCATTCACTCATAGCCCAACAAAGATAGTCGATTGACCATTAACATAAAACCTCTTTAGAACAATACATTTTTTTATGAGTTTTGTTGCTCAAAGAAATTATATGAAAAAGCACTCATCTTTTGGAATTCTAGCTATTGGAATTCTTTACCTATTCGCTTGTAAAACTGCTCAGCCATCCATTGAAGATGAAGTAGCTTGGACAACAGAAATGGATACGATTGAAGTAACTCCAGAACCAGAACTTGAGATTTACAGAGCTTCGGAAAGCAGGATCAACGATCTTATCCATACCAAACTTGAAGTTTCATTCAATTGGGATAGTGCTTTCCTCTATGGAAAAGCATGGTTGAGCTTCACTCCCTATTTCTATCCAACAGATAGTTTGGTCCTTGATGCAAAAGGACATATGATCAAGGAAGTTGCTTTGGTTGATCAGATCGGAAAGATGAAACCTTTGAAGTTTTCTTACGATACCATGGAGTTAAGCATCGCCTTAGACAAGACTTACCACAAAGAAGATACCTACAAGATCTATATAGACTATGTGGCAATGCCCGATAAGTTTGAAGCAGGAGGAAGCTCTGCGATTACAAGTGAAAAAGGACTCTACTTCATTAACAAGGACGGAAGTGAAGAAGGAAAACCTAAGCAGATCTGGACTCAGGGAGAGACCGAATCTAGTTCTAGATGGTTCCCTACCATAGATGCACCGAATGAGAAAACTACTCAAGAGATCTACATTACCGTTGATACAGTTTATGAGACTTTGTCTAATGGAAAACTCTTATTCCAAACAGAGAATGGAGATGGAAGCAGAACAGATTATTGGAAGCAGGAACTTCCTCATGCTCCATACTTGTTCATGATGGCCATTGGTGATTTTGCTATAGTTGAAGATCAATGGAAAGACATTCCGGTCAATTATTATGTAGAACATGAATACAAGGAATTTGCCGCTGACATCTATCCAAATACTCCTGAGATGATCGAATTCTTTTCCAACAAGTTGAACTATCCTTACCCATGGGACAAGTATCATCAAGTGGTTGTAAGAGATTATGTTTCAGGAGCTATGGAAAATACCGGTGCAGTGATCTATGGTGATTTTGTGCAAGGTGATGACAGATTTCTGATCGACAATTCCGGAGAGGATATTGTTGCTCATGAGCTCTTCCACCATTGGTTTGGCGATTTAGTAACAACTGAATCATGGTCTAACCTTCCTTTGAATGAGTCCTTTGCAACCTATGGTGAATACCTTTGGAACGAACATAAATATGGAAGAGATCAAGCCGACTATGGATTGGAGAATGATCTGAGGGCCTACTTTGGAGAAGCGAGGATCAATAAGAAGAAGTTGATCCGTTTCAATTACAAGAATGAAACGGATATGTTCGATACCCACAGCTATCAGAAAGGCGGAAGAGTATTACATATGCTGAGAAAAGAGTTGGGTGACGAAGCTTTTTTCAAGTCGCTTGAAGTATACCTTAAAGAAAATGAATTCCAGTCTGTTGAGATCCACAACCTGAGATTAGCTGCAGAGAAAGTCAGTGGTAGGGATCTGAACTGGTTTTTCAATCAATGGTTCTTCCAGGCAGGTCACCCTGAACTGATTGCAGAATGGGAATATATCGATTCAACCAAACAAGCAGCCGTTCACTTGACCCAAATTCAAGAGGGTGACGACATCCCTGAGATCTACATCCTGCCAATTGACCTTGAGGTTGTAGATGCCAAGGGGGAAGTATTGATCAAAAAGATCAAGATGATGCAAAGGCAACAATCCTTCTTTTTTGACATGGAAGAAGCTCCTTTATTGATCAATGTGGATGCTGACAAAACATTATTGGCAGACATTGATCAGGACTTTTCCAAAGAAGAAGCAAAGGTACTTTATGAAAAGGGTGGGAATTATCTGGATAGGTATATAGCCCTCAAAGAATTAAGATTAAAAAGTGATAGCAATTCTTTGAATACCATTGAAAAAGGCCTGTCAGACCCTCATTGGAACATTAGAAAGCTAGCCATTCAGGAATCCAAAAAGTTGATCAAGAAGCGAGCTGAAAGCACCAAAAAGACGCTTCTAACAATGGCTGAAAAAGACGAGAAATCAAGAGTTAGAGCTGAAGCATTTGAGGCATTGGGGAAATACTATGCCGATGAAATAGATGCTGAATTCATTAAAAAAGGATTGCAAGACAGGTCTTATTTGGTGGTTGGATCAGCCCTGGAAGCGCTGGCAAAAGTTGATAATCAAGAAGCCTTGAAAGAAGCAGAAGAGTTGGAGAAGCTAGAAAATGAGACCATCAATATGACCATTGCACAGATGTATGCAAAAGATGGGGACCCTAAATACAATGACTTCTATATTAGACAACTTGCTCAAATGGAAGGATTTGTAAAATATCCATTGATGATCTCTTATCAAGAATTCCTGGAAAATCAAGAGATTGATGTCCTAATGGTTGGACTTGAGGAGTTTTACAAAATTGCTGAAAAGGAGAACAATTGGTTTATGAGGATGGGAGGAGTTAATGCCTTAGGTCAGATCAAAAAAGCGGAAAAGGATAAAGCCGAAGCTTTGAGCAAGCAGATCAGTGAAACAAGTGATCCTGCAGCTACAGTAGAATTGAAAAAGCAGCTGGATGAAGCCAATATGATAGCTGACAAGGTCAATGGAATGCTAAAGAAGCTAGCTGAAAAAGAGGTAAACGATAGATTGAGGGCTAGAATAGAGGGGGAGATAGACTAGATAGTGCGCTAAAGTTAAATTCTAAAATACTCAGATTAAAAGATGCTAAGAAATCTTCTGATAATCTATCAAAGATCTAAAGTGTTGGATTTGATCGAATCTTCAAACCCTTGATCTACTTTCAGATCAGAACCTTCTGCTGCCTCAACAGCCAACTCATCACATCTTTCATTCAAAGGGTTGCCGGCGTGTCCTTTCACCCAGTTAAACTTGACATGATGTTTCCTATAAATGATCAAGAAGCGTTTCCATAGATCCGGATTCTTCTTCTTGGCAAAACCTTTCTTTTCCCAATTGAATAGCCAGCCTTTTTCAACAGCGTCCACTACGTATTTAGAGTCAGAATAGATCTGCACATCTGAAGGCTGGTTCTTCAATAATTCCAAAGCAACGATCACTGAAAGCAATTCCATCCTATTGTTGGTAGTTAATCTAAATCCATCCGAGATTTCTTTTCTGTGCTTTCCGGACATAAGAACAGCTCCGTAACCTCCCTTTCCCGGGTTACCTTTTGCCGCTCCATCAGTATATATAGTGACCCTAGACAATTTTTCGTAGTTTAACAGTTCGAAAGTAAGCAGATCATCTGAAAGCATTCCGACTTCTAAGGGGAATTGTAATGGAAAAAAGAATAAACTACCTATACCTGGATGAAACTCCCTACCAACTTGCCCTTAGTATGCAAGAAGACCTGTTCAATGCACAATTGGAGAAGGTTGAAAAAGGGGAGCCAACCATCAATACTTTAATTTTCCTTCAACATACACCGGTTTACACCTTGGGAAAGTCAGGAGATATCAAAAATCTAAAAGTTCCTATTGAAGAGACCGGAGCAGAATACTATAAAACAGACCGTGGAGGAGACATCACTTATCACGGACCTGGCCAATTGACTGCTTATCCAATATTCAACCTAAATGAATTTGGTATCGGTACTCGGGAGTATGTGCATAGAATTGAGCAATGTGTTATTGACTGCATGGCGAGTTATGGGATCAAGTGCAAAAGGATAGAAGAGGCAAGTGGAGTTTGGGTTAGCGCAAATACTGAAATGCCAAGAAAGATCTGTGCAGTTGGAATCAAGGTAAGCAGGGGGATCAGCATGCACGGCTTTGCACTCAACATCAACACCAACCTGAGTTATTTCGAGAATATAATCCCATGCGGGCTGGAGAATATGGGGGTGACCTCTCTTAAAAAAGAACTGGGCAGAGAGGTGAACTTTGCAGAAGTCTGTAATCGTTTGTGGGGGTACTTCCAGAAGCATTTTTCCTAAAGAAAGACGCAGGACGCCCTTCGACATTTCGACAAGCTCAATGCGGCGCAAGCTCAGGAAGCGAAGGACGGTATCCCAATTTCAAATACTCTAAGTATTTTAATTACTCTAAATACTTCTTATAAATGTTTCTCAGCATGGTAGGATGACCTTACCAAAGGACCGCTTTCTACATGCTCAAATCCCTTTTCAAGACCTATCCTTTTGTAATAGGCGAAAGTATCCGGATGGACAAATTCCTGAACTGCTAAATGCTTTTTGGTTGGCTGCATATACTGACCGATAGTTAAAATAGAAACACCTTGAGTCAGCAGATCATCCATGCTCTCAAGAACCTCAGCCTTGAATTCTCCAAGTCCAACCATGATACCTGATTTTACTTTGTCTATTCCCCCTTCTTTTAATCTTCTCAAGACTTCTAAACTTCTGTCGTATTTAGCCTGAACTCTGACTTGCTTGGTAATTCTTCTAACGGTTTCTAAGTTGTGAGAAACTATCTCCGGTTTAACCTCCAAAATTGGATCGAGATTTTCCCATTCTCCTTTAAAATCAGGGATCAATGTCTCTATGGTAATTCCCGGATTATGCTTCCTTGTCAGCTCAACTGTCTTCTTCCAAACCGATGCTCCCCCATCTGGAAGATCATCGCGATCCACCGATGTGATCACTGCATGTTTGATGCCCATTAATTGGATAGACCTAGCTACTCGGAGAGGCTCAAAAGGATCAACTTCTTCAGGCTTGCCTGTATTGACATTACAGAACTGACAAGATCTTGTACAAGTATTCCCCAAGATCATAAAAGTGGCCGTTCCCGCATTCCAGCACTCCGCTTGGTTCGGACATTTACCCGACTCACAAATGGTATTAAGCTTGTGCTCCTTAACAGCTTTTTTTGTCTTCCTATATTCCTCTCCTGAGCCAATCTGGGTTTTGAGCCATTCCGGCTTCCCGATCTTGACTTCCTGGTCTTCTTTGTTCTTGAATAAATTTGGCAAACCTCTAGCTTTTGCCTACAAAATTAAGGAAGATAGGAAGTTCTAGAGAAGATATAGGTCAATCATTTGGGTATTTCCTTTCCACCCTTTCCCAATACTTATACAACTTGCTATTGAGCCCTTCAATACTACCTAAAGGGGTTTGAGTAAAAAGTATCTTCAAAGGCAAGTAGAAAAGCCCATGACCCGGGTGCTCACTTAAGGATTTGAATAGTGCTCTTGAATAATATGGGAAAGGTCTACTTAGCTGGTTGAACTCTCTATCCTTGATCACCATGGCATAAAATGAATTTTGTCCACCACCATAAAACCTAGGAACCTGTTTAGCTGCAAAGTTGCCTGTAGACACCAGTTCATAATGTGAAAAGTACCTGGCAGTATCTTCCTCTATATTGGCAAGCTCACAAGTAAATACATTCTTCTTATTGTTCAGGACAATAGCTGAATCTCTCTCCAGCTTATCATTGAGGAAGATCCCTTCATATTCTCCATCCAACACCTTTCTTGAATCTGATGAATAGAAGAATTTGACTTCACTAAAATTATAAGCAGCATTGAAGGCTCTCATGATGCTAATGTTTTCCTCTCTTTGGGCATCGATCTTTTCTTGGGCCAGTCTTGTGAACCCCCTTTTTTCCATCGCTTCTATTGTGGGCTCAGCTGTTTTCAATCGAACCAATAATGCTCCATCTCTCAACTGCCTGATCTGTCGTTTCGCAACCCTCCTCTTTCTGCTCCTGTCAGATTCTGGAGGAGCACTCCTTTTATTGATCCTATAGGTTAATCCGAATTGGTAAACATTTGCATCCCCCGATATATCAAAGGAGTAGTTTGAAAAGAATCTCCAGTTATCCATGACCTTGAACTCTAATCCAATCATTGGATAGATCTGCTGAGCAGGAATGGAGTAGTTCTTCTGTTCTTCTCTTAAACGGAAATTGCTATTTCCTCTAAAGTAAGAACGATATCCTACCACGGTCTGACTATGAGCTCCAAAGTTCAAATAGAAGTCATCGATCTTGTATTGACCGAACAATTGAAGATCCATTCCACTCTGTTCGATCTTGCTGTAGGTATCCGCTATAGAGGTTTTGAAAGAGTAGTACCCGGCGAAATTAGCTCTCAACCGGTGACTCAATGCATAGGAAGAACTCAAGCCAATGAAGGGTCCAAATCCGGATTGAACCTTATCTGCCCCATCCAAATTCACCTTTCCAAAGCTAGTCCCACCGCTAAATCCATATAGAAAATCACCCGGTCTGACCTCGATCTCTTGAGAGAACAAAGACTGACTGAAGATCAGGCACAAAGCAATATGGCTGAGAAACCTTTTCATAACTCATAAGACACCTAAAGTTATTGAAAAGTTGTCGGAAATTAAATTGGTCTAATCCAGATCAAAATCACTGAGAAGGTCGAAATCCAGTTGCCTCTTCGACAGATCGGCTCGTTTCACGCGAATGGTCACTGCATCACCCATTCGATAGATCTTTCCCGTGCGCTTCCCTTCTATACAGTAGTTGTCAGGGTCGAAATGGTAGAAGTCATCCGTTAGACTTTTCATGCGCACCAAGCCTTCGCACTTGCTTTCTTCCAACTCAACAAAGATCCCAAAGTCGCTAACGCCGGATACGATACCGCCAAAGACCTCACCTTCCTTTCCTTGCATGAATTTGACCTGCATGAACTTTATGGAATCTCTTTCCGCATCAGTGGCCAACTTCTCCATTTCTGAAGAATGTTTGCACTTTTCTTCAAGCTCTTCTTGGTTAACTGCTTTACCTCCGTCTAGATAGTGTTGTAATAGTCTGTGCACCATCACATCAGGATACCTTCTAATGGGGGAGGTAAAATGTGTGTAGAAAGGAAAGGCCAATCCGTAATGACCCACATTATCGGTGGAGTACTCTGCCTTAGCCATAGTTCTAATTGCCAAAGTAGAGATCAATTGTTCCTCTCCTTTACCGGAAACATCCTTCATCAATTTATTCAAAGAACTAGATATTCCTTTAGGGGAAGTAAGGTCTATCTTATAGCCAAACTTTCTAATGAAAGTGCTGAAGGTCTGCAACTTTTCGGGATCTGGGTTATCGTGGATCCTATATACAAAAGGCTTTGCCTGACCTTTTTTATTCTTTCCGATGAACTCAGCTACTTTTTTATTGGCCAGAAGCATGAACTCTTCTATGAGTTTGTTGGCATCCTTTTGCTCTTTGATGAAGACCCCAACCGGTTCTCCTTTCTCATCTAATTTGAACTTCACTTCCAGACTGTGAAAATCAATGGAGCCCTTCTTAAAACGACTTTCTCTCAGTTGCTTGGCAAGAGAGTCTAAAGTGAGAACCTCTTCCTTGAGCATACCATCACCACCTTCAATTAAGGCTTGGGCCTGCTCGTAAGTGAATCGATGATCGGAATGAGTTACTGTTCTACCGAACCACTGAGAAACGACATTGGCATTTTCATCCATCTCAAATACGGCCGAGAAAGTATATTTGTCTTCATTGGGTCTGAGGGAGCAGGCAAAGTTGGAAAGCACTTCCGGTAACATGGGCACCACTCTGTCTACCAAATAAACAGAAGTTGCTCTGTCGTAAGCCTCCTGGTCTAGTTGAGAACCTTCTTTCAAATAATGGCTCACATCTGCAATGTGAACACCCACTTCCCAATTGCCATTTTCTAACTTTTGAAGCGAAAGGGCATCGTCAAAATCTTTGGCATCTTCAGGATCAATGGTGAAGGTGGTCACCTCTCTCATGTCCCTTCTTTTCTTTACCTCATCTGCTTTGATCTCAACATCGATCTTTTTGGCTTCTTCCTCAATATGATTTGGGAATTTTGCAGGTAGGTTATAAGCTGCAAGGATGGCATGCATCTCCGTTTCATTCTCACCTTCCGGACCCAATACCTGGATCACTTCTCCTTCAGGAGAATCATCTCCTTCATCCCATTTAACCATTCGAACGATTGCCTTATCTCCGTTTGTTGCACCCTTCAGTTTGCTCAAGGGCAGGAATATGTCAACCGGCATTCTACGATTATCCGGAACTAGGAATGCATACTTCAATGACTTCTCAATCTTCCCTACAAACTCTGTCTGAGCTCTCTTCACAATGGAGTTTATCGCTCCGATGGGTTTGCCATTGCGTTTGACCTTGATGATGTTGATCTCTACTAGATCGCCATGCAAGGCCGTACCCAGATTCTTTTCATCAATATAAATATCATCAGGCATTCCCTCTACAATGACATAAGCACTTCCTCCGGTAGTCATATCAACTTTTCCAACCAAAACTTGATGGTTATTACCGGCATGACGAATGGTATACTTCCCAGGACGATCTTCCACCAAAATATCATCAGCGACCATCTCTTGTATATAATGATCAATGATCTTTTTCTTAGAAGCTTGTCCAACCCTCAATCGTTTAGCCACCTGCTTGTAGTTGAAGTGTTGATTCGGGTGTTTCTGGAAAACTTCCAGTATTCTTTGGTGCAGGGAATTGCCGCCTGAATGCTTTTTATTAGCGGCCATATGTGGTAGGAAATTTTATTCTGAATTGCAATTTACTCACGCCACAAAGCTAAGCAAAGGAGGTTAAAGGATGTAAAGCAGTTATTAAGGATTTACTATTATTCTTTTGCTGTATGCTCTTCCGTCTGCATCAATGGCTCTAAGTAAATAAACCCCTTGAGGCAAGGAGGAAGGCAGCTGCATCACTATTCTTTTGCCACCATTATCAGCTCTTGACTGCTGTACTAGTTGTCCGTGCAATGAATAAATCTCTAAAGTGCTTAGTTCCACTTCAGATTCAATAGTAAAAGTACCGTTCGATGGATTGGGGTAAACCAGCAATGGATCTTTTGGAACATATTGGAAGTCTTCTTCTTCCCCCACAAAGCATTTTGAATAGGTGTAATCTACTGCTATGCTATCTACCCCCCTTTGGAAGTTGGCCGCTCTGGTGAGGTTTTGCTTTAGCAAGGCAATAGCACCTAAATTATCATTGACTATTGATGAGTCATATCCCACACTAAATACCAGATCGTATATTTTCCTTTGTTTGGGCTTCAATTCGATTCGTCTAAATGTATGGAGGCTATTCATATCTCCACCTCGAGAAATTGAATAACTTGGATCTAAATGGTTCATAGACCAAGAGCCGGGAACCGAAGGGTCTCCTGTAAAAAGATGATTGGTAAAATCAGTTGAATTAGGATCATAGCCAATTCCTCCTCTCGTAAACCTACTACCGTCGTTCCAGCGCCTGTTGAATCGTTCTATATAATTTTGAGGATTCATCGGGCGATTCATAACTGATGGCAATCCAAACCCTGGCCATGGATTAAAGGATGAACCTTCAATTTGCTCATTGATCAACTTAAATCCAACGGCGGGGATGATACTGTCATAACCTGCGTAAGGAATACCCTGGGTTCTCCAATCCTCATCAAACTCATCTGCATTATACTGAAACACTGTATTTGAAGATGGATCCATTCCGTATAGATCATCTCCAGGGTGACCTAGATCCCCATCAAAATATAAGCCTGCATTGAATTGATAAGTATGTCTGGATCTGTTTACAATAGTATATCTAACAAAAACTGATTGATCAACATGTGGCAACTGTGGTTCATCAAAAACATAAGCCATGATATGAAGTTCTACGCCTAGATTATCCGTAAACAGTCCTGTTTCCGGATTCACATCATCATTGATAATTATATAGACAGCTTCATCCCCTAGCATAAAGGGATAATCCCCATTCTCAGGATCATAGCAACCGTTATTGTTCACATCTACAAAGGGAGCTTGATCCGGCGCCTCTCCTCTTTCCACAAAACCATTGGCCGGCCAGTTGAGAATTGAATTGGGCATTTGGTAATTAGGATCTTTATAATTCTGAAGATGGTCTCTGATCTCTTGATCGGTGATCTTGATCAAATTAGGTCTGAATGGGGCTGAATTATCTGAAATACTTCCCAATCCAAAATCTCCATTATCAAATTCTTGAACTGCTAACTTTTCCACATTTCTCTGATCTACGCCATAGAGCGCTAAGGCAGCATTCCAGATCAATAATTTTTCTTGACTCCAAGAGTATTTAAGATCCCCTACTTCAGTATCTACCCTATTAAAACTATTGCTAAACAATAATCCGTTTGCGGCAAAATCAGCAGAAAGGGTTGAATTGCTTATAGTGGCTGAAATAGGAAAAACCTTGATCTCCTTTTCGGCAACTGCAAATCCATCTTTGGTTCCTATATAGATCTTGCTATCATCAGAAGCGATGGACAAAACATTAGGAGAAGGAAGTCCATTGAAATGATAGTAGGTTGCTGTATCTCTTCTATTTAAAAGACCTGATGTTCCCAGAGGATTGACTATGGTGTAATTGGGATTTCCAAAGGCCAGCCAGTATCCATTGG
This sequence comes from Bacteroidia bacterium, assembly GCA_030429925.1. Taxonomy (GTDB): domain Bacteria; phylum Bacteroidota; class Bacteroidia; order Flavobacteriales_E; family Vicingaceae; genus UBA1494. The sequence goes on from JAUIGQ010000066.1 coordinate 13,586, forward strand.
AGATCAAGACAATATCATTCAATAAACTGTTGGCTACATTGGTGGTTGGATAATCTAGTTTTTTTAAGGTAAAAATGTCTTGGATCAAAAAAGCTCCCTGGGCATCTGATATGATCACAATTCGGCCATTGCTTAATGTAATTAAACTTTGGGCTTGGAATGGGACGGTTTGGGTTGGGTCATCTACCTTGGCCCAACTGTTCCCATCATAAACTTCTACCGCCGTAAAATTGGGATGAGAAAAAATACTACCATAGTTCACTACCGCATATACACTATCACCACCATTGACCGCCAGACGATATACCTTCCTGCTCGGGTCATTGATAAAAGTTTCTCCTCTCTTTCTTGATATTCCTCTAAAAGTTCCAATCCATAGTTCCCCGTCGGAGGTAACTGCCAAGTCTTGTATAGTATCATTGACCAATCCGTTTGCCACCGTATAGTTGGTTATTACTCCGTTGTGAAATTGACTCAATCCACTATCGGTCAC
>JAUIGQ010000067.1 GCA_030429925.1 Bacteroidia bacterium
GGAGAAACGGTAGCTTCTGCATCATACCCTTCCTCATCTGTGAACTGACTGATTATATTACCTTCTAGGTCTGCAATGAAAATATCAAAGCTCTCATAGATCGGCCAAACATATTTTCCATCCCTTCTCTCAGGAGTAGGAGGGCAAGCTGAATCCACTAAGTGAGTTGATGCATAGATAATGGTTGAATCACCCGGCATAAAATAAGAACAGGTAGTCCTGCCGTATCCTGTGCTCACCAAGTTCGGCATGGAAGCAGAAAGGTCATCATTCTTCCAGTCAAAGGTGTAGACCTGATCACATTTTAGGTCCCAATTGGGATTGGTTACCTGAAAAACCAATTGCTCATCGTTAAAGCTCCAATAAGCCTCGGCATTATCTCCTCCAAAGGTTAATTGTCTCAGACTTTTGAAGTGATCTTCTCCCTCAAGAATTAAGCTGTCTGATACTTCAGCAGTTGCAGTACTATCTGCATTTTTTGAATTGTCGTTTGAACTATCTGTCTTAGGTGATTGGCAAGCTAGAACAGAAAGCGTTACTATTCCTACAAAAAATAAATATCTCATCCTTAAAAAAATTTTGCGCGAAGGTAAGCACGAAATTCTTCACAATTTAGGTCGGCTTTAAGTAGCTTTGCGAACCCAAAATCATAAGATGAAAAGATTCACTTTAGCTATAATATTGACCCTGAACTTTGCCATTCTATTTGGACAAGAGTTTACGATCAGCGTAAAGAACGATGTTGAATACCTATCCTCAGATCAGTTAGAAGGAAGAGAAACAGGAACAGCCGGAGCAGCTCTTGCAGCTGGTTATATTGCAGCAAGATTCCATTTGCTCAATCTCAAGAAAGTGGGAGATCAGTTCTTCTATTTTCAGGAATTCTCTTACAGACCAAGGATAAATCCGCATTCTACAAAGACAGACACAAGCAAGCCTGCTAAAACTGCAAGGAATGTTATGGGGCTTATAGATAATGGGGCTGAGAATACGATCATCATAGGAGCACATTATGATCATTTGGGTCATGGAGAAGAAGGATCCTTGCATGCAGCAAAAGACGGACAAATTCACAACGGTGCAGACGATAATGCAAGTGGTGTTGCCCTGGTTCTAAAATTATCAGATGAGCTGAGAAAGGAGAAATACAATAAGAGTAACTATCTATTAATGGCCTTTTCAGGTGAAGAAAAGGGTTTGTTAGGCTCGAACTATTTCGCCAAAAACCCTGTGATCGATCTGAATAAGGTGAACTATATGCTCAACTTCGATATGGTTGGGAGATACGATGCAGATAAAGGGTTGGCCATTAATGGTGTTGGAACGGCTGAAGAATGGAACGAGCTGATTGAGAAGTCCAATACAGGAAAGATCAAATTGATCACCTCTGAATCAGGTATAGGTCCATCAGATCATACTTCTTTTTATTTGCAAGACATTCCTGTACTTCACTTTTTTACCGGTCAGCATGAAGATTATCACAAACCTTCCGATGATGCTGATAAGGTGAATTATGAAGGAATAGAAGTGGTAGGTGGATTGGTTGAAAGCATCATCCAGAATAGTTTAGAATTGGACAAGCTTACTTTCCAAAAGACCAAAGAAGAAAAGAATAGCACTCCGCGTTTTACAGTAACCTTGGGAGTTATGCCTGATTACCTATACGACGGCGACGGAATGCGTATCGATGGGATCATAGAAGATCGTCCGGCTCAAAAGGCAGGACTAAAGAAAGGTGATGTAATCACTCAATTGGGTGATATCAAGGTTGACGGAATGCAATCTTATATGGAAGCCCTTAGCAAATTCAAGAAGGGCGACAAAGCCAAAGTAAAGGTGAAGAGAGGAGAGGAAACCTTTGAAGAAGAGGTTCAATTCTAGAATTAGATGCTCTCTCTTTCTATTGTTATCACTTTCGAAAAGCTTAATTTTGCCATGCCTTTGAAACCCCTATTCCTATGGAAACAGTAGCTCCTTATAAACCGAAGAACAAGATCAGAATCGTAACGGCTGCATCACTATTTGATGGGCATGATGCCGCTATTAATGTGATGAGAAGGATCATCCAGTCGACCGGTGTTGAAGTGATCCACCTAGGTCACGATAGGTCTGTACAAGAAGTTGTAGATACCGCTATTCAAGAAGATGCCAATGCTATCGCAATGACCTCTTATCAAGGCGGACATACAGAATACTTCAAGTATATGAAGGATCTGCTAAAGGAAAGAGGAGCCTCTCATATCAAGATCTTCGGAGGTGGCGGTGGAGTGATCCTGCCGGAGGAGATCAAAGAACTTCACGATTACGGTATTGATCGTATCTACTCACCTGATGATGGAAGAGAGCTGGGACTGCAAGGAATGATCAACGACTTGGTTGAGAGAAGCGATTATCCAACTGGAAAGGGCTTGAACGGTGAGATCAAGAAGATCGATCAAAAGGACTCAAAATCAATTGCAGCTTTGATCTCAGGAGCTGAGAACTTTCCTGAAGAATCACAAGGGATTCTAGATGAAGTACATAAACTGGCCGATAAGGTGAAAACCCCCGTACTGGGAATTACAGGAACCGGAGGTGCCGGGAAATCCTCCTTGGTAGATGAGCTAGTAAGAAGATTTTTGGTTGATTTTGAAGACAAGACCATAGGGATCATCTCAGTAGATCCATCAAAAAGAAAAACCGGTGGTGCTTTGTTGGGTGATAGGATCAGAATGAACTCCATTAGAAATGACAGAGTTTATATGCGTTCTCTTGCTACCCGACAATCCAACTTGGCTTTGTCAAAGCATGTTAGCGAAGCAGTTTCAATTCTAAAAGCTGCAAAGTATGATCTGATCATTCTTGAAACTTCAGGAATTGGTCAGTCGGATACAGAGATCACAGATCACTCAGACCTTAGTTTGTATGTGATGACACCTGAGTTTGGTGCAGCAACTCAATTGGAGAAGATCGATATGCTCGACTTCGCTGATGCAGTGGCCATCAATAAGTTTGATAAAAGAGGCGCATTAGATGCCCTAAGAGATGTGAAGAAGCAGTTCAGAAGGAATCACCAGATGTTCGAGGCCAAAGATGAGGACATCCCTGTCTATGGTACCATTGCTTCTCAATTCAATGACCCGGGAACCAATCAGCTCTATAAGAAGCTGATGGACTTGATCGTTGAGAAAACTGGAGCCGACCTAAAGTCATCTTTTGAGATCACTGATGAGATGTCGGAAAAGATCTTCATCATTCCACCTAAAAGAGTTAGATATCTTTCTGAGATCTCAGAGAATAATCGCTCCTATGATCAATGGGTCAATGAGCAGTCTGAGGTTGCTCAGAAACTTTACGGTATTCAAAAATCGATCGACACCATCAATGAAATGGATGTGGAGGATAAGGATCGTTTGATCAAAGATCTTCAGGCATCTTTTGAAAGGCTGAAGTTGGAATTGGATCCGAAGAACTTGGAGTTGATCAAGAACTGGAAAGAAAAGAAAGCCAGGTATAGCAATGATGTATATTCATTCAAGGTAAGAGATAAAGAGATCAAGATCAATACCTACACTGAATCACTTAGTCATACTAAGATCCCTAAGGTTGCTTTGCCAAAATTTGAAGCTTGGGGTGATCTGTTGAAATGGCATCTTCAAGAGAATGTTCCCGGAGAATTCCCATACACTGCAGGTCTTTTCCCATTCAAGAGAACCGGTGAGGATCCAACCAGGATGTTTGCCGGAGAAGGTGGACCTGAGAGAACCAACAGAAGGTTCCATTATGTTTCCAAAGATCTACCAGCTAAAAGACTATCAACTGCTTTTGATTCTGTGACCCTCTATGGGCATGACCCGGACTATCGTCCTGATATTTATGGTAAGATCGGAAACTCAGGAGTTTCAATTTGTTGTTTGGATGATGCTAAGAAACTGTATTCCGGTTTTAATCTAGCAGACCCAATGACTTCGGTTTCCATGACCATCAACGGACCGGCACCTATGCTTCTTGGGTTCTTTATGAATACTGCCATTGATCAGCAATGCGAGATATACATTAAAGAAAACGGTCTTGAAGCTGAGGTTGAGAAGAAGATCAAAGATCTTTACAAAAAGAAGGGAGTAGATCGCCCTGAATATAGAGGCGAATTACCGGATGGTAACGACGGACTTGGATTGATGTTGTTAGGCGTAACCGGTGATCAGGTCTTGGATAAGAATGTCTATAAGAAGATCAAGACTGAAACGATCTCCAAGGTAAGAGGAACAGTACAAGCTGATATCCTTAAAGAGGATCAAGCACAGAATACATGCATTTTCTCAACGGAGTTCGCCTTAAGACTCATGGGTGATGTTCAAGATTACTTCATTCAGAATAATGTTAGGAATTTCTATTCGGTCTCAATTTCCGGATATCACATTGCAGAAGCTGGTGCAAATCCAATTACACAATTGGCATTTACACTTGCTAATGGATTTACTTATGTAGAGTATTATTTGAGCAGGGGAATGGACATCGATAAGTTCGGTCCCAACCTATCCTTCTTCTTCTCCAATGGCATAGATCCGGAGTACGCAGTAATTGGAAGGGTAGCCAGAAGGATCTGGTCGAAAGCATTGAAGCTGAAGTACGGTGCTAATCCGAGAGCTCAAATGCTTAAGTACCACATTCAGACTTCAGGTAGATCCTTGCACGCTCAAGAGATTGACTTTAATGATATAAGAACAACTCTTCAGGCCTTGTATGCTATCTACGACAACTGTAATTCATTGCATACCAATGCTTATGATGAGGCCATCACAACCCCAACAGAAGAATCGGTGAGAAGGGCAATGGCCATTCAGCTGATCATCAATAGGGAATTAGGGCTGGCGAAGAATGAGAATCCACTTCAAGGTTCCTTCATCATTGAAGAACTCACCGACTTGGTAGAAGAAGCCGTATTGAGTGAATTTGATATGATCACTGAAAGAGGTGGTGTGCTGGGAGCTATGGAAACGATGTACCAGCGATCAAAGATCCAGGAAGAAAGTCTTTATTATGAGCATCTGAAACATACAGGTGAATTCCCAATTATTGGTGTAAATACCTTCTTGAGTTCTAAGGGTTCACCAACTGTTACTCCCGGAGAGGTGATCAGAGCCACTAAAGATGAGAAGGAGTATCAGATCAAAATGCTCAATGATCTGCAAAAAGGTAACGAAGATGTATCAGGGGTTCAGTTAAGAGAATTGCAGAAAGCGGCTATTCAAAACGAGAACCTTTTCGAGGCTCTTATGGAAGTCAGCAAGTATTGCTCTTTGGGTCAGATCACCCAGGCTTTGTTTGAGGTAGGAGGACAATACAGAAGAAATATGTAAGAAAGCTCAGCTTTCTTACATATTTCTTCTACAGATATTCAATCTTCAGACTTTAAATCAATTTAAATGAAGTTTGCAGAAGCTTTAGCTTCCGCCTAGCATACCTTCTTTCAGATCTTCATCGGCAGGTTCATCGCACAGCCAAATTCCAAATAGGGCCTTTTTGAAGTCGTATCCTGAAATGGTCTTTAACTTTTTGCCATTCTTGGAAACTACTGTTTCTTGAGTTCCCTTGATGTAGGCAATTACATAATGGTCGCCTTCCACGATCTCTTCCTTGAAAGCATCTTTGAAAGTGGCGATCTTATCTTTAAAAGGAGCTGTATTTCCTTTGGTTGATTTTTGGAATCCTTCGTCAACGGCAGTGATCATTTTTTCTGAAGATATCAGTCCGGAAACGATGTCGATGGTAATGGCCATAGATTCGTCGGCATCCATCAATTTCTTGGCATCACTACTTTTGTTGGTAACATACAGCGCTCCCACATACAGATCCAAGAAAAACTTTTCTCTTAGGCCTGCACCATTGAAAATCAATTTCTCTCCACTAACATCAATACTGCTTTTAGGAGTTATTCCGGATATCTCTTCTTGAGAATAGATAAATCCACTCATTAGAAGGAGTGCTACAATTAAGCTGATCTTTTTCATTTGATTCAAATTTTGGTTTCTAAAATAAGCATAAACAAGAATTGAACCTTATAGTTTCTGATATACTGCCGAGTATATCTGTTTTTTATGATAGAACTTTCTTTTCAATTCACTGTAATTGCGATCTCTGAATAACTTTTGATCTTCATGGATCCGATTGGCTTCAATATGACTAAAGATCTTAAAGAAGAGGAACATCAACTTCTCCTTTATGATGGCCAAAAGTCTTTTGGCCGGAAGGAAGTCGGCATGCAACCAAACACCTCCCGACTTTAAATGTTGGTGGATCTTTTCAAAGATCTTTTCCTTTTTATCTTCTCTAAAAAGGTCTAGAAAATAAAAAGTGATCACCCCGTCGAACTTATAATGTGGAGGGATCTCATTCTCTGTGCCGATCTTGAATTCTATCCTTTCTTGTTCCGGTGTAGGGATCAATTTCTTACTGATCTCCATCATTCTGCTGGAAGCATCTAAATAATAGATCCTCAACTTGGGCTTAATTCTGATCAGCTTTCTTAGCGTTTGCCCGCTCCCTCCGCCAATGAACAAGACCAATCCTTCCTCCGGTAATTCGCTCAAATACTCAGCTTGAGATGCCTGAAGGTCGCCGCCGTAGACCAGATCGCCAAGTCGGTCGTAAAGGGGAGCTACCAGATTGAAGTTATTGCTCATTCCTAGTGGAATCTATTATCAGGGAAATGATAAATTTATCCTTTATTATAGAATAAAAGATGTCGGAAGAAAAGAAGTGTTTAAACTGCGGCGAGATCATCAGCAGCAACTTTTGCGCTAACTGCGGACAAAAGGCCAAGGTGGGTAGACTTACCTTTCATGAGATCATTGCCGAATTTTTAAGCTCCGTATTCAATATTGATGCTCCCTTTCCAAAGACTCTCAGTAAGATGTTCCACAAGCCTCATCTTATCATTAGAGAATTCATAGAAGGTAAAAGGAAGAGCTATTACTCTCCTATAAAGTATATGGTTCTCTGCTTATTCTTAAATATATTAATTGGTGAACTATTAGGCTTTGACCCCATAGAGAATCAAAGGGCTATGGATAATGGACCGATGGATGAGCACTCTCAAATTGGCTACAAAGCAGGAGAGTTCTTAAGTCAATACCTCAACTATTTTCTTTTTATCCTTCCTTTCAGCATTGCTTTCTTTTCAAAACTCTTCTTTTGGAGATCTCCCTTGAACATGGCGGAAAGAACTACAATTGGATTCTATATGGCAGGTCAGTTTATTGTTATTTCATTGGTGCCGATCATCCTCTCTAAGTTTCATCCAATGTTGTTCAACTTAATGCATCCTTTGGCTATCCTTTACTTCACCTATACCTTTTATAATGTGTTTTCCATGAAATCGAAGTTTGGAAGATTATTTCTTTCCTTTCTAACAGCTTTTATTTCATTCCTAGGTTATATTGCAATTGGTTTTATGTTAGCACTTTTAATCGTGATCCAATTTAATTTGTAATGATCAACGGCAAGAAAATAGTAGTAGTTATGCCAGCCTACAATGCTTCCAAAACCTTGGAAAGAACCTACAAAGAGATTCCCGGTGATATTGTTGATGAGGTAGTTGTTGTTGATGATTGCAGTAAAGATGATACTGCAGAAAAGGCCAGGGAAATTGGAATACGTCATGTCATTAGGCATGAAGAGAACAAAGGGTATGGTGGCAATCAGAAGAGCTGTTACAAAAAAGCATTGGAATTGGGTGCAGATATAGTAGTCATGGTTCACCCGGATTATCAATATACTCCCTTATTGATTCCATCAATGTGCTTTCCAATCGCCAATGGATTATACGATGTAATGCTTGGCTCCAGGATATTGGGCAAAGGAGCGTTGAAAGGGGGCATGCCTCTCTATAAATATGTGTCTAACCGCTTTCTCACATTTACTCAAAATCTATTGATCAGTGCCAAGCTTTCGGAGTATCATACCGGTTATAGGGCTTTTTCAAAGGAAGTTTTGATGGAATTGAACTATGAGTATAACTCTGACAATTTCGTTTTTGATAATCAGATGCTTTCTCAGATCATCTATGCCGGATATGAGATCGGGGAGGTGAGTTGTCCTACCAAGTATTTCGATGAAGGATCATCTATTAATCTTTCCAATAGCATTGTTTATGGATTAGGAGTTCTAAAAGTTTCCTTAACTCATAGAATGGAGAAATGGGGATTGGTCAAATCTAAGTTATACAGGAAAGCCAGGAATGACTAAGTGTATCCTTTGTAAAAGCGAGGATTGGGGGAAAAGGTTTTCAATAACCGACCTGTATCAAGAGCAGTATTCATTTTGTAAATGCAAAGACTGCGGTGCTTATTTTCTTGACCCGCCTCCAACTGCCCAACAATTAGAAAGAGCTTATGCCAATGATTACTATGGAGAAGGGGAGAAGAAGTTCAATCCAACCGTTGAAAAGGTGTTGGATCAATTCCGCTCGAGAAAGGCTAAGGAGATATCAAGCGGATTGAAAGAAGGAAGCAAGATCCTTGATATAGGATGTGCAGACGGTGAATTCTTGCATCAATTGAGCAAGTTTGGTGATTTTGATTTGCATGGATTGGAACTGGAGGGAAGAGCTTCAGAAAGAGCAAGGAAAAGAGGGGGCTTCCAACTTCATATTGGAGAGTTAAAGGAGGGGGTGTATGAAAAGGGTCAATTTGATCTGATCACCTTGGTTCATGTATTCGAACATTTACCCGATCCTGCAGGAACCGTTGCAATCCTTTCCGGCATCATAAAGAAAGGAGGGGAGCTCTATATAGAGCAACCTAATATCGGCAGTTGGCAAGCCCGGATTTTCAGATCTAATTGGTTGCATTTGGATCCTCCCAGGCATTTGAACTTGCTTGATGAGAAAACATTGATCAAGTTGTTAGAGGAGCATCAATTCATACTGACTTCCAAAAGCTACTTTTCACCTCAATTTAGTCCCTTTGGTGTGCAGCAAAGCTTGTTGAACCTGATCTGCAGAAAGAGAGAGGTATTGTATGAGCATTTGAAAGGAAATCAAGAATACACTAAGGAGTACTCTAAGTTAAATCTCTTTGTTCAGAAGTTATTTCATTGGCTCAGCTTTCCGTTATTTATCATGACTGATCTTATCGCATCTATCTTCCATAAAGGCGGAACCATAAAGTTGGTGTTTAGGAAGACTGAAGACTGAAGATCGAAAATTGATTTAAATGATGATTTAATTTATTCGGATTATTCTAATCTCTCTCTATTGTGTTTTCTCGCTTTCTCATTTTGCTCCTTTGTTTATTTCTCAATTTGTTCCTTTTACCTTTAACTTCCTTCCTACTTCTTGCTTCCTTCTTCCCACTTCCTGCCTCCACAATCCTTTAACCTTTCCATTTGTTTTTCCCTACTTGAAGGCCTAATTTTGCAGTCCAAATTTGTTAGAAATTCAAAATCAAAATATATGTCAAACGCGATCTTTAATCCACCGGTAGCCATTAACGAACCGATCCTATCCTATGCTCCTGGAAGCAAAGAAAGAGAAGAGCTTCAGGAGACTGTTGCAAGAATGAAATCTGAAGAAATGGACATTCCGATGTTCATTGATGGAAAGGAAGTTCGAACCGGAAACAAAGTGTCTATGCATCCTCCTTATGAGCACAAGCATTGCTTGGGACATTTTCACAAAGGTGGAGCTGCTGAGGTAAAGAAAGCCATCGATGCTGCCTTGAAGGCTAAGCAGGCTTGGGCTGATCTGCCATGGGAGCAAAGAGCTTCAGTATTCTTGAAGGCCGCTGAATTGATCGCAGGTCCTTACCGACAAAAAATGAATGGTGCTACCATGTTGGCACAGTCGAAAAATGCATTTCAAGCTGAAATAGATTCTGCCTGTGAGATCATCGACTTTTTTAGATTCAATGTTGAGTATATGCGTCAGATCTATACAGAACAGCCTGAGTCGTCAGAGGGTGTTTGGAACAGATTGGAATACAGACCTTTAGAGGGCTTTATCTTTGCCATCACTCCTTTCAATTTTACCGCTATTGCAGGAAATCTACCGGCTAGTCCGGCCATGATGGGAAACACAGTGGTGTGGAAACCGGCTGATACTCAGATCTATTCTGCATGGGTGATCATGGAAGTTTTGAGAGAGGCAGGATTGCCGGCTGGTGTGATCAACTTGGTTTACGCCGATGGACCGGAAGCAGGAGAGGTGATCTTCAACCATGCTGATTTCACTGGATTGCATTTTACGGGTTCTACAGGAGTATTTCAGAATCTGTGGAAGACCATTGGAAATAACATTCACAAATACAAGAGCTACCCAAGGATCGTTGGAGAAACAGGTGGAAAGGATTTCATCATTGCACATGAATCTGCGAATGCCAAAGAAGTTTCAACTGCTATAACAAGAGGTTCATTTGAATTTCAAGGGCAAAAATGTTCTGCTGCAAGTAGAGCATACATTCCAAAATCAATGTGGCCGAAAGTGAAGGAGTATGTACTTGAAGACCTTAAGAGCATCAAGATGGGAAGTCCGGAAGACTTTGAGAATTTCGTGAATGCTGTAATAGATGAAAAGGCTTTTGACAAGATCGTTCACTACATAGAGAATGCAAAGAGAGCAGATTCTGCTGAGATCATTGCAGGTGGTGGTCATGATAAATCAGTTGGGTACTTTATTGAGCCTACCGTGATCTTGGCTTCTGATCCAAAATACACTACAATGTGTGAAGAGATCTTTGGTCCGGTGATCACGATTTATGTTTATGATGAGGCTGATTTTGAGAATACTTTGAAGTTGGTGGATGATAATTCTTATGCATTGACAGGAGCTATATTCGCCAAGGATAGAGGAGTGCTAACTCATATGTGCAAGGCTTTAGAGAATGCTGCGGGTAATTTCTATATCAACGACAAGCCAACCGGTGCGGTGGTAGGTCAGCAGCCATTTGGTGGAGCTAGAAAATCAGGGACCAACGACAAGGCCGGTGCTATGCAAAACCTAATGAGATGGGTGTCTGCCAGAACCATGAAGGAAACATTTGTTCCTGCCAGAGATTATAGGTACCCCTTCTTGAAGTAGTGAGTGAGGAGAAATGAGTGAGGAGTATGGAGTAAGGAGTGAGGAGTGAGGAGTGAGGAGTGAGGAACTCTATAGGTCTTCACAAACCAACACAACCACCGAAACCATCCTCCGTCCTTCGTCTTCCGACTTCAGACAAATTAACAATGCCCTGTTGAATTGATCAATGGGGCATTTTATTTTTCCTTCGGATTCATTCTAACTTTATGGTGTGAAAAAGTTCCATATCAACAGACCTCTTAGAATTCCAAAATTTCTCAAGAATAGGTACGCCATAGCAGCAATGATCTTTACTGTATGGATCGCATTTTTTGATCAGAACAATTTGATCACTCAAATACAATACAGGATGGAGCTGAACAAATTGGAAGAGGAGAAAGGATTTTATCAAGAAGAGATCAAACAGATCAGAGCTGACCTCAAGGAACTAAAGACCAACCCAAAAACCCTTGAGAAGTTTGCAAGGGAAAAATACCTCATGAAGAAAGATAATGAGGAGTTGTTTGTAATAGTAGAAGAATAGATTTTTTCAGTTCGGAATTTTCAACCTATCAGCCTAGTAACCTCTTACTTGGCCGGCAATACTTTAGAGCTAACTTCTCCAAACCCAACTCTCACGCCATCTTTCTTAGAGAAACCTTTCATGATGACCGTGTCACCATCTTGAATGAATTTTCTCTCACTTCCGTCGTTCAGCTTTACGGCCTGAGTTCCTTTCCAACTCAGCTCTAACATTGAACCATAGCTACTTTTTTCCTTTCCGCTAATGGTTCCGCTTGCGTACATATCTCCTGCATTGATATTGCAGCCATTAATGGTATGATGTGCCAGCTGCTGATTTTGGTTCCAGTACATATACTTATAGTTTGAACTGCAAACCAAGCTTTCGTCAGATCCTTCCGGTTGAATGTAAACCTCTAGATGGATATCAATATTTTTATTTCCGGAGTATTCCAGATAAGGAAAGACCTTTGGGTCTTGTTCCGGTCCTGCAACTCTAAAAGGCTCCAAAGCATCTAAAGTTACGATCCAGGCAGAGATGGAAGAGGCAAAGTTCTTGGCCAAAAATGGTCCGAGCGGTACATATTCCCACTTTTGAATGTCCCTAGCCGACCAATCATTGAACAGCACCATTCCAAAAATATAGTCCTCAGCTTCTGAAGTGCTGATGCTTTCTCCTAATGGTTTGCCATCATAGGTGATGAAAGCCATTTCCAATTCAAAATCCAACAATTTGCAAGGCCCAAATACAGGAGGCTCATCATCTTTCGGCTTCTGCTGCCCTTTTGGTCTGTGAATTGGCTCACCGCTTAAAATGATAGATGAAGCTCTTCCATGATATCCCACAGGGATGTATTTCCAGTTGGGCAATAAAGCATTGTTAGGATCTCTGAACATGGTTCCCACATTGGTTGCATGCTCTATGCTTGAATAGAAGTCTGTGTAATCTCCAATTTCAACTGGCATTAGGTTTTCGCAAGCTGAAGAGTTGAGTAGGATCTTTTCTTGATCCCCACTGTTGTTCTTTAACTCATTGTTTTTTTCATTGAATAATTCGGCGATCCTATTTCTCAAAGTAGAGCAAGCAGCTTTCCCTTTTTTCATCATCCGATTGAGTGAAGTAGCATGGAAATCTTCTTTTGAAAAGGGTAGGCTTGACAAGTATCCAAGGTCAAATAGAGAGGCGATATCGATCACTTTGTCACCAATTCTGCTCGCAACAACTACCTGGCCATCAGGTTTTTTTATAACTCCAAATGGGATGTTTTGAATAGAAAAATCTGAATCTGAAGGGATGTCGATCCAGCTTTTATTTTGGGGATCGTTTGCGTTAAAATGGCTCATTCTCTCTCTAATTTTTGTCTGGCTTCAAAATTAGCATTTATCTGCAGTTTGTTTGGAATTGGTGCAACTTAAAGCAGGGGATTAGCGTCAATGAAAGTTGTAAGCGCAAATGAATGATGCCAAATTGGTATTATTGCCGTCCGCTTTACATTTTATAATTAAATTAGCGCTCCTATAATATTATAGTAACACGACTTTATGAAAAGGATTCTATTTCTGCCATTTTTGTTTCTGGCAACTATTTCATTCATACCTACCACCCCAATAAATGCTCAAACTGTAGATCTGTTTTGTGATGATTTTGACAGTCTTGGTTTTACCAATTTTGTCATGACAAGATCAAGGCAGCCATCCAGTGCTATTGTTCTTTTTCACAAAGACTCTGTAGTAACTAAAAATGGTAGCCCATATTCTGCTACAGATACAGTAGCCTACGGACATGGTACAGTTTCATATTTAACAGCACCTCCGGTGCAAGTTGCCGGTTATGACAATATAGGTGTTTTGTTTGATCAGATCTGTTATATCGACTGGTTTGACGAGGCAATTGTAGAATATAGATTTGACAATGGACCATGGAGTCGAGCACCCGGACAAGTAAATAATCAGGGCAGTATTGAAAGAGTATATACTGGAAATTCACTTTATCAGGGGCCATCTTGGTATTTCAGTAAGTTGAGTAACCCGGTGATCTGGCCTTTCTTGAACGATACAATGATCTTCACCAGGAATACCAATGCTTGGGTTAGAGAGTCTTTTAATATGACCCCCTTGATCAATCAGCAAACAAGAGCAAACAACGGGGTTCCACCAGTTACTATGCAAGTTAGATTAGGTCTTAGAGATAACCCTGCCTCACCAATTGGTAAAGGTGTTCCCGGTAATACGCATAGGTGGTGGATCGATAACTTCTGTATTAGAGGGTCGAATTGTGAATTAACACCTCCAAATATCATTTTGGAAGATCCTCCAGCTAACTATCCTTCAAGATATGAGGATAGGGTCTATTGGGTTGGACCATATATCTTTAATGCTCAGATCACTGACCAATCACAGATCAATAGAGCTTTTATTGAGTATTATTTAAGA
>JAUIGQ010000068.1 GCA_030429925.1 Bacteroidia bacterium
AGAGGAAAATATGCTTGCTAAGATCAAGAAAGATATGATCGAGATCCTTGTGCCAAGAGTTAAGGCCTTGCTTCCTGCTGAAACCCAGAAATTATTCAATGATGACATTACCTACCATATCAATCCAACCGGGATCTTTGTGATCGGCGGACCTCATGGTGACACCGGTCTAACCGGAAGAAAGATCATTGTAGACACCTATGGAGGAAAAGGAGCACATGGTGGTGGAGCATTTTCAGGAAAGGACCCTTCAAAAGTGGATAGATCTGCAGCCTATGCTACAAGACATATAGCCAAGAATTTGGTAGCTGCCGGTATTGCAGATGAGGCCTTGGTCCAAGTTGCATATGCAATTGGTGTTGCAAAGCCGATGGGACTATATGTGAATACTTATGGAACCTCGAAAGTTGATCTAAGCGATGGTGAGATTGCAGAGAAGTTGTTGGAAGTATTTGATATGCGACCCTATGCCATTGAAGAAAGATTCAATTTAAGAAGCCCAATTTATTCTGAAACGGCAGCTTACGGACATATGGGAAGAACTTGTGAAGAAGTTGAAAAGACCTTTACTTCTCCAGACGGACAATCAACAACTTTAAAAGTAAAGCTGTTCCCTTGGGAAGAATTAAACTACGTTGATAAGATCCAGTCTACCTTCAAAATGTGGTTAGCAGAGAATCTTTAACTGATTTAGGCCGATAGCAATATCGGCCTATTTTTTTGTCCTAAAGAAGAGTTGGATCGGCACGCCTGAGTAATCGTACAACTCCCTGAGTCTGTTCTCTACAAATCTTTTGTAAGGCTCCTTGATATACTTTGGGTGATTGCAATAAAAGGCAAAAGTGGGCTTGTAAGTCGGCAGCATGGTTACAAACTTGAAATTGATTTGCTTTCCTTTTACCGAGGGAGGAGGATGGTTTTGAAGAATGGGCAAAAGTTCTTTGTTCAACTTATTTGTAGAGATCTTCTTCTTTCTATTTTCGAAAACCTGAACTGCCATCTTTAATACATCGTGAATTCTCTGCTTTTCAGTAACGGAAGTAAAGATCAATGGTACATCTGTAAAAGGTGCAATTTTTTCTATGATCTTTTTTTGAAAGTCCTTCATGGTATTTGCGGACTTATCGTTGATAAGATCCCATTTATTGACCATGATCACCATGCCCTTCTTATTCTTTTGAATGAGGTGGAATATATTCATATCCTGAGCCATCATGCCTTGATCTGCTTCGATCATCAAGACGCATACATCAGAATTCTCAATAGAGCGGATCGTTCTCATGACTGAATAGAACTCCACATCCTCTTCAACCTTTGTCTTCTTTCTGAGTCCTGCTGTATCAATAAGCATAAAATCAAATCCGAAAGCTTGATAATGCGTACCTACTGAATCTCTGGTTGTACCGGCAATTGGATTAACAATGTTCCTTTCTTTGCCAAGGAGGGTATTCACCAGACTAGATTTTCCAACATTGGGTCTGCCAACTACTGCAATTCTTGGAATATCACTTTCTTCCTCCTCTTGAGAATCTTCAGGTAGCAATTCAATTACTTTGTCTAATAGATCTCCACTTCCACTTCCGCTAATTCCTGAAATGGGATAGATATCACCTAGTCCTAATCCATAGAATTCAACAACATCTTGTCTTCTTTCGTGATTGTCTACTTTGTTGGCTACTAATAAAACTTCCTTTCCACTTTTGCGGAGCATATCAGCCACTCTTTCATCCAGGTCGGTGATCCCAACCATAACATCTACCACAAAAAGGATCAATTGAGCTTCTTCTATAGCGATCTCCACTTGCTTGCGGATATCTGCTTCAAACACATCATCAGAGCCTTGTACATAACCTCCTGTATCAACCAAGGTGAAATTCCTGCCCGACCAATTAACATCTCCGTATTGTCGATCTCGGGTAACGCCGCTTGCCTCGTCAACAATGGCTTTGCGACTTTCTGTCAAACGATTGAAAATGGTGGACTTGCCGACATTCGGTCGGCCTACTATGGCAACGATCTGGTTCATTGAATTTACAAATATCCGAAGCGTTTCAATTGCTTCTCATCATTTCGCCAATCTTTCTTGACTTTTATGTGAAGATCGAGGAAAATTTTCTTCTGAAAGAACTTCTCAAGATCCAATCTGGCTTCCTTGCCGATCAATTTGATCATCTTCCCTCCTTTTCCTATCAAGATTCCCCTTTGGCTTTCTCTTGCAGTGTGAATTACCGCCCTGATGCGAATGATCTCTTCCTCTTCTTTGAACTCCTCTGCCTCTATTTCAACCGAATAGGGCACTTCCTGCTTGAAGTTCAACAATATCTTTTCTCTGATCTTTTCCTGTACGATAAAACGTTCTGATTTATCTGTAAAATCAGTCTTTGGGTAGAAGGCCGGATGCTCAGGTAGTAATTCTAATATTCTTTTCTCCAATAGATCAAGATTGAAGGAGTGCATGGCAGATATTGGCAGAATTTCAGCTTTCTCAAATTGCTTAGACCAGAAATCTATCTGTTGTGAGAGCGCTTCCTGATTGGATAGATCTACTTTGTTGATCAATAGGATGATTGGCACCTCTACCTCTTTCAAACGCTTGATCAGATTTGTATCCGGCAAATTCTTCTGTCCACACTCCACCATCAAAAGAATAATATCAGCATCCAACAAGCTCTCCTTTACAAACTTCATCATCCCCTCTTGCAGCTTATAGGCAGGATCGATGATTCCCGGCGTATCGGAAAATACGACCTGATAATCCTCATGGTTTTTGATCGCGAGGATCCTATGTCGAGTTGTTTGAGCTTTGGGAGAAATGATCGCTAATTCCTCACCGATCAATTGATTGATCAAAGTGGACTTCCCAACGTTTGGAGGACCAATGATATTGACAAAGCCGGCTTTGTGAGACATGGGGTAAAAGTACTTAGAGTATTTGGAGTATTTAGAATACTTGGATTACTTAGAATACTTAGAGTTACGAGCTTAAAAAAGCTGTGTATTTTAGCTACTATAAATATCAATCTATCATGAAAAGAAATCTATTCAACCTAACCCTATTTACCTTAATTGTCACCTTCTTTATCTCTTGCACCAGTGCGGAACCCAAAAAGGAAGATAACACAACTGAGAATGAAGCAGTTCAGGAAGATGCACCGGAAGAAGAGTTAACTTTTTTTGAATCGCACCAACTGCATTACTTCGATGCTGATAGAAGTGAAGACATAGCCATTTCACATGAAAACTTCTTGCGTTTTCTAGCGAAGACACTTGAGCTTAGTGAAGAAACAAGGTTTGCAGAAACTGAAGTAATCAATGATCCAGCCGGCTATATGTACCTTCAAACTATTGCTGAAGATGATCTAGCCAAATACAAGATCCATATTGGTTTGACCGATATTCCGGAGAAGGGATATCCAAACTTGAGGTTAAAAGATAAACTGTGTGCTTGTACTTCTAGTGATTGCAATGAGGATGGATGTGTTCCAATGCTTAACAATGGTGAGTGTGTTTGTTCTGACTGTGGAACGGATTGTTTGAAAACATCTGTTGCGGTAAAGTACTCAGCTGATATGTTTAGATAGAGAATCCCATTACAATTTGAATCATTATGAAATCATTCTTTCTCACGATATTTCTTGCACTTCTCTCATTGACTTGCTTTTCTCAGAAAAGTGAAATGAATTACTATTATGATTGGTATATGTTGGATGCATTGTATGTTCCCATTCAATACTATCCTTCAAAAGATGTAAAGGAAATTCGATTTACACAGATCAAATCAGAAAAGGAGAAGAAGTATGTGAAAAAATACAATAAGGATGGACATGTTTCCTATTATGCAAGAATTGATGAAGATGGGAAAGAAATTCCTGTATATGATTTTGAGTTCAATGATTTTGGCCAAGTTATAAGCTCAAAAGCCTTTAAAAAGGGGAAGTTAAAGCATACTATTACCGAAACTTATGAAGCCAATGGAGGTGGAAGAACTTCCTTGGAAAAGGTAGACTCAAAAGGTAGGCTTAAGTTGAGGAATACTTGGGAATACAAATCAACAGATTGTCTGAGTAGTTCGGTTAGATATAAAGGAAACGGGAAAGCGCATAGAAAGTGGATCTACTCCTATTATGAAGGATGTGATAAGGAAAAAACTGAGCTATATAATGGAGAAGGGAAGTTGCTGAAGACATGGTCATATGCCTGCAAAGAAGAAGGTGAAATATTGACAAAGAAAAAAGACACTGTGCAAACTTGTAAATGGGAAGAATCTGATGGAGAATATCTATTGAAGATCTATCAAACATTGGATGAAAAAGGAAAGGTTAGAAAGCATATTGCCAAGTATACTCTTACTGACACTCTTATCGTTGAAAGGAAAACCTATGACGGAGACGATAATTTGCTTTATGAGAGCAAATATGATAAGGCTTATAACAAACTGACCAAATACATATTTTACAGAAAGGGAATCAAGAGATCTGAAAATAATTACACCTATGATGGAAATCTTTTGGTTGTACAGGAACAATATTTCAAGGGGAAATTAAGATCAAAGTCAACCTATCAATACCAAGATAGTCTTTTGGTTAAAATGAAACAGCTTGGGAAGAATGGTAAAGAGACGATCACTCTTCTAGAATACCCAAAGTAAAAAACCCTCAGATTCAAATTGACGTACAAAGTTCAATTGAATACGAAGATCATGAGACCAGTTCTAATCATTTTTCTAGGCTTATTTCTTTCCTTAAATGGCACTGCACAAATTGCCAATAATCCTTATAAGGATTGTCCACCCGAGGATGCTGAAATGCTTTTAAGACAGAACAATATGTTCAAGGCTAAATTCCTCTCCCTCCTCATATCAGAGATAGAGTTCAGCAAAAAACAAAGGAACAAACAGATCGACATAGCTTTCTTGGATGCAGAGCATGTAAAGGAATATTTTGATAAGACGAACAAAGCCAAAGAGATTAGTAATTTCAAGAGTCATAGCATCTCTGATCTCAGTGACATTAAGAAGTATCAAGTAGTATACATTGATTGCAACTATGAGGTAGAAGAAGAGCAACTTAAAAAAATATTAGGAAGGTCAAAGACACTTGTTGTTACCGAGAATCAAATGATGCCCACCTATATGATCAATTTTATGATCGAAGATTGCAAGATCCAATATGAAGTCAACCTAGAAGCACTGAACAAACAAAGACTTGTTCCTTCTCGCAATCTCATAGAGCAATCAAAGAATTATTTATAACAATTCAGTACTTCATCTAAAGTCTAGACTCCAGATTCTAGAATCTCATCAAAAGCTTTACCTAGAACCCTGATCTCGCTGTGCGAGCTCTATGGTTTTTCTTATTGTTCGCTCTTCCAAGAAAGCTTGGATCGATTTGAAGGTTGAAGGTCGAAGGTCGAAGATTGAAATGGGACACGATTGGCCTCGCATTCGCTCGGCCTGGCGTTAGGGGGATGCTTTACATAGAACCCTGATCTCGCTACGCGAGCTCTATGGTTTTTCTTATTGTTCGCTCTTCCAAGAAAGCTTGGATCGATTTGAAGGTTGAAGGTCGAAGGTCGAAGATTGAAATGGGACACGATTGGCCTCACATTCGCTCGGCCTGGCGTTAGAGGGGTGCTTTACTTAGAACCCTGATCTCGCTGTGCGAGCTCTATGGTTTTTCTTATTGTTCGCTCTTCCAAGCAAGCTTGGATCGCTCCAAAAAGAAAAACCCTGAAGTAAGCTTCGCTTTACTTCAGGGTTCTATGTAGCGGGGACACGACTCGAACGTGCGACCTTCGGGTTATGAGCCCGACGAGCTACCAACTGCTCCACCCCGCAATGTTTCTTAATTTGGGCTGGCAAATATACGATAAAACTCCATTTCCCTGAAAGGAATAGATCATATATTTTCTGAGTTGATTAATTAACATTCAGCCTCTCGTAAATATGTAAGATGATACCTCTCTAAAACACTTTATTAATTACATTCGCTATATGTCTGCATTCTTCGAAAAAACTGGGGAATACTTCATTCTCATTGCCAGAGCATTCCAGAAGCCAACCAAAAATTCTCTGATCTGGAAGCAGGTGATCAAAGAGGCTGATAGTTTGGGAATCGGTTCATTTGGTATCATTACCATCATTTCTGTATTCATGGGTGCAGTTATCACTTTGCAGACTGCCTCCAATATCGATAGCGCCTTGGTACCTGCATACACAGTTGGATATGCAGCAAGACAATCGGTCATATTAGAATTCTCCCCAACCATTATTGCCTTGATCTTAGCAGGAAAGGTGGGTTCTAACATCACCTCTGAAATTGGCACTATGAGGGTGACAGAGCAAATTGATGCTTTGGAGATCATGGGTATAAATTCTGCTTCCTATCTGTTGGTACCAAAGATCACTGCAGCTATGGTGATCAATCCATTTCTGGTTATTTGGAGCATGTTCATTGGCATATTTGGAGGGTATTTAATTGCCACCTTCACTTCCGTAATATCTGTAGAAGCCTTTGTATATGGAATTCAATTTGATTTTGATTTTTTTAGTGTAACCTATGCTTTGATCAAAACCGTATTATTTGCCTTTATCATTACTTCCATACCGGGATATTTCGGTTACAATGTCAAAGGTGGAGCGCTGGAAGTAGGTCGGGCGAGTACTCAAGGAGTTGTAGCAAGCAGCATTGTGATCCTGATCGTCAATTACCTGGTTACTCAAGTTCTACTCATCTAGTAAATCCATGATAGAGTTAAAGAACATATGCAAGTCTTTCGGAGACAATAAAGTGCTAGATGATATTAGCGTAACCTATGAAAAGGGAAAGACCAATCTGATCATTGGCGCTAGTGGAAGCGGCAAGTCGGTCTTGACAAAATGCACAGTTGGCTTAATTGAACCCGATAGTGGCACTGTGCTCTATGATGGAGTGGATTTTACAGCTATGTCCTTAAATGATAGAAAGGATATTAGAAAAGAGATAGGAATGCTATTTCAGGGAGGGGCACTCTTTGACTCCATGACCGTTGAAGAGAATATTCTTTTCCCCTTGCAAATGCATTCAAAGATGAGTGCTGAAGAAATGAGAGAGCGTGCTAATGAATGTTTGAGCCGTGTGAATTTGGTGAATGTGAATGATCGTTATCCTGACGAGATCTCTGGGGGAATGCAGAAGAGGGTTGGGATTGCTCGTGCCATTGCCCTTAAGCCAAAATACCTCTTTTGCGATGAGCCCAATTCAGGCTTGGATCCAGCCACTGCTATTGTCATTGACAACCTCATTCAAGAGATCACTATAGAAAACAATATAACTACCATAGTGATTACCCATGATATGAATTCTGTGATGGAAATTGGCGATAAGGTAATGTTCATCTATAAAGGAAAGAAGTTCTGGGAAGGCACAAAAAACAATATCTTTAAGACAGATGTCAAAGAATTGGCAGACCTGGTTTTTGCCTCAGATCTAATGAAGCAAATACGTGCCGATCAATTGGGCCAATAAAAACCCCAAGGCATAATGAACCGAATTCCAATATTCAAAACACCTCGGGGCAAACAGTAGGTTAGACTAAATCCAATCTACTTCACGACTATCTTCTTAACAAGTCTTTCTTCTTCATTTTCAAGGCTTATAAAATAGAGTCCTTTATCCATGGATGAGAGGTCTAATTGCTTTCTAAAAGTTCCATTTACACTGATCATCTCAGTTGAGATGGTCTGACCAATCGAATTCCTAATATTCAATTGATAAGTCTTTGCCTTATTTGATTCTACAACTAAGCTAAACAGTCCTTCATTTGGATTGGGGAAGAGCTGCAGCTTTGATACGCCATTCTCATTGTCCCCAATGCCAACAGAGAAATTGCCATTGAAACGTATACCCAATATTCTTGGCGGAGCTATCCATCTTGCATTTCCCGGCTCATTCAAGAAGAATATATTAGATAATGGAGGAGCGATCTGCTCTTGTCCAACATCTCTTCCTAACCAGATCTCTTTACCTGTTGAGCCCCCACCGGTTTGCTCCACTCCAAACATATAAGCGCCCGGACCCAAGATTACAGGAGGGAATATTGGCATTGTGACCCATGTTCCTTGCATTGCAGTTGTGATAGTTGTTGAAAAGGGGGATTGTCCAATTGGAGGAGTCAAAACAGCAGCATTTAACGTAGCACTATCCTCGTCAAATCTCCAGATCCTTGGAGAAATGGATAAGCCATCTGTTTCTGGTCTATTAGCAACAAATACAGATATAGAATAAGTTGATACACTTGCTTGCCCATTTGAATCCAGTATCATAAGTGCTGCAACTGCGTCATTATCTTGTCCACCGCCAACATAAGATGCAGGTCCGGAAGACCCTGTAAAAT
This sequence comes from Bacteroidia bacterium, assembly GCA_030429925.1. Taxonomy (GTDB): domain Bacteria; phylum Bacteroidota; class Bacteroidia; order Flavobacteriales_E; family Vicingaceae; genus UBA1494. Next base: position 8,374 of record JAUIGQ010000068.1, read on the forward strand.
TCCCATTCTCTAAAGCTAGAACAGTATCTGCAGTGAGAGCAAAGCTATATTCCCTTGAAGAATTTGCAGGTATCTGATTCCCTGAATCAGAGGTTATATAAAGCCTACTTCTATACCAGCCTGTATTGAAGGAGAAGAACGGATTAGTGATATCGGTTGTATCTCTTTGCAGGGTTGATAGGCTTGCCCCAATTGTTGAAGAGGCTGAATGAACCACTCCTTGTCCCGGACCTCCTCCAATAGTGGAATCCATGATCACATCAAGATTTAGATCCACATTGGTTTGGGTACTGGCTCCTGCATTCCAACTAATACCGGTATAGGTTACAGGGGATATATTGGCCAATGGCAAGATCTTATAGATTGGACTAATGTCATATGAATCATGGAATTTCAGGTCCATGTCTAGCAGATCCATTTGATTGGAGGCTCCTTCAAAAATCAAAAGGTCATCGATCATCCAGAAATAGTGAGAATTACCGGTTGACCTGAAACGCAAGTAAGCTGTTGTTTGAAAAGCCAGATCTGCAGAAACATTAATGGTCTCCGTAACTCCATTAACAGTTGAAGTGGATGGACTTCTTCCGGCATTCGCATCATAGGGAATGCTCCAATTGATGCTATCAGTACTCACTTCCAAGACCAACTCATTCAGAGAGCTGCAGCAGTAACGCAAATGATGTTGATAGGACACGCTCACTGCAGGTGTATTGGCGGGGAGTGTTATTGCCGGAGATGTAACCCAGGCATCCATAGCTTCAGGGCCTCCGGTAGGAAAGGGAGTGTTGTAAAGATCAGAAGGAAGGCAGAGATAACCATTAGAAGAAGTAGTTGATGCCAATGCAGGAATATTGGTGGAATATTGTCCGCCCGGTGCAGTGTTCGACCAGATCCAAACATTGGATTGGGTATTGGCAGCAGTGGCTGTACTCCAACCGTTTGGCAAAGAGGTTGTTGAACCGGTGCCAAAATCTTCGTAATAAAGTGTATCATAAATAGCCTTGGGCCGTGCTGACCTTTTGAAGGTTGGAGCATGATCAGCTTCAGATAGTTTAGGGGTACCCCTATCTAATTGAACTTGATCGATCAATCCTTGAGCATTGCTGATGGATGCCATGATCAAGGTGCTGATGAAGAGAGAATATAGCTTTTTCATAATATATATTTTTGTGTGTTCCTTATTCTATTTGATTACCAGTTTCTTCGTTTGCCTGTTCTTTTCATTGTATGATGAAAGGAAATAGATCCCCTTGCTAAAAGAGGAGAGGTCAATATCTATTGATGCTTGAAACTTTGATTGAATATCCTGATCAAAAACAACTTGTCCATTGGAATTGGTTATTGTTAATTTCTGAATAGCATTACTTTCTTGATTGAAAACCACCCTAATCAGACCATTGGAAGGATTAGGGAAAATTTCTAACAGCTCTTTTTTGGAAGTATCTTGGGCTACCCCTGTTATAATGCTAGGATTGAATCCCAATCTGATCCCGTGAATATATGGAGAATGAACCCATTGAGGGTTCGTTGGGTCGTTCAAGTACATGACGTTTGAGTAGGTAGGCGCAATATTTTCCTGGGTTCTGTCTCTTCCCAGCCAAATCTCTTTGCCATTGGAACCACCACCTGTTTGTTCTATTCCAAAATAATAAGCTCCTGGAGTGAGATACACAGCAGGAAACAAATAGAATCGGTACCAGGTGCCTTTTACAATTGAACCCATATTTGGCATTATAAGTTGTGGACCGGTATGAACCGGTGTATTTAAAACAGCGCTATCCAAAGAAGGCAACAGACTTTGATCGAATCTCCAAATTCTACTTGAAATGGCAAGTCCTGCTGTTTCGGGTCTATTCGCTACATATACGTAGATAGAAGAAACAGGAACAGTGGAAGATACCATCGAAGAGTCAAGTATCATTAAGGCTCCAATTGCATCACCGTCTCTTCCAATCCTACCGTATTGAACCGGACCACTAGAACCTTGAAAATGAGCTTCACCTCTGTCTAGTGCAAGTATCGTATCAGATAAAGCATAGGAATACTCTAGTTCTGAATAGGAGACATTGTGGCCTGCTGTTGACGATGTAATATAGAATCTGTTTCGATACCAACCCTGCTCCAAAGAAAAGAAGGGACTATTCATAGCAACTGTATCTCTTTTTCCAGCCGGGACACTTGCCCCTACAGTGGCTGAGGCTGAATGAACCACCCCTCTTCCTTGACCACCTGTATAAGTTGAATCCATGATCACATCTACATTCAGGTTCACATTAGATTGAGCTAAAGTTCCGTTGTTACGGGTCATTCCTTTATAAAATGCAGGAGGTGCTATACTTCTGGGAATTTGTGTATACAGGGGTGATATTGCATATTGGGGATGAAAGTCGATCTCAAAATCCTCAACTGTCATTTGATTGCCTGCACCTTCAACCACCTTAACATCATCGATCATCCAGAAATAATGAGTATTTCCTGTAAATCTAAATCTAATTTTACCCGACAATTGATTGGCTAAAGCTGTCGAAACATCTATTCTTACTAATTCACTATTGGGTGAAGGAGAATTGGTAGTTCTACCACTGGTAGCATCAAAGGCTGTCCAATTAACTCCATCTGAGCTTACTTCAAGAACAATATCCCCGGCAATAGAACAGCAAAATCTCAAACAATGCTCAAACTCAACAATAACACTTGGCACATTAACACCTATTGGGAATGTAGGTGAACTTACCCAAGCATCCATATTTGAAAAACCGGTTGGAGGAGTTGGAGTATTGTATAGATCCGCAGGTAAGGACAGAAATCCATTTGAATTAGTTGTTGAATTCAATGCAGATATGGGTGTAGAATACTGTCCATTTGGAGCTGCATTCGACCAGATCCAAACATGGGAAGGATTTGCTCCTTGTGTAGTCCAACCGGTTGGTAATGAGGTGGATGTGCCACTACCAAAGTCATCTGAGAAAAAGACTCTTCCGGGAGCTTTTCTCTGAGCTGTTCTCTTAGAATTGATTATGTCTTCAGCAGCTATAGGCTGTGGCTGTTGAGGAGTAAATGAAAGATTTTCGATCGCTTGCTGAGAATAAGCACTGATCGAAAAAAAGAATAGAAGTAGAAATGCATTCGTTGTTCTCATATTCTCAAATATCTCCATTTTTAGGAAGGAGAACTCCGGACCCCGATATGGCTTCAAGGGTCCGGAGACAGTAGCAGTTGTTTTACTTCACAACTACCTTCCTAACCAATCGTTCATCGCCATTCTCTATGCTCACAAAGTAGATTCCTTTGTCATAGGTAGAAAGGTCGATCTGTTGGATTGAATTGCTATTGGCAACTACAGTTTCACTTAGTATTGTTTGTCCAATAGAGTTTCTGACATTCATAATGTAGTTAGAGCCTTTTGTTGATTTAATATTCAAATTGAATATTCCTTCATTGGGGTTGGGGTAGATCTCGAAACTCGCAGAGGTATTAGTTGGTTTGTCCAATCCAACTGTAAAGTTTCCGTTGAATCTGATACCCAATAGTTCTCCTGGATTGATCCATCTAGCATTTCCCGGCTCATTCAAGAAATAAACATTTGATAGGTTAGACATTACAGCTTCCTGTGCAACATCTCTACCTAACCATAGCTCCTTGCCATTGGTTCCACCACCGGTTTGTTCAACACCAAAGTAGTAAGCATCCGGCACAAGACTCACAGGTGGAAATATTGGTAGCGTTACCCATGTTCCTTGTGTAGCAGTGGTTATTGTAGTGGAGAATGGAGACTGTCCGATAGGAGGTGTGATGATGGCAGCGCCTAAAGTTGCCGCAGCCTGATTAAATCTCCAGATCCTAGGTGAAATAGATAAGCCGTCTGTTTCTGTTCTATTGGCTACAAAAACTGAGATCGAATAGACAGGAATAGAAGGTTGAGTACCCAGAATAGCGGAATCAATGATCATCAAGGCTGCAGCAGCATCATTATCTTGTCCGCCTCCAACATAGCCGGGAGGTCCTGAAGAGCCTTGAAAAACACCTCTATCTAAAGCAACCACGCTATCTCCTGTAAGTGCGAAAGTGTATTCAGCTGTAGAGAGAGGAGCAGCTTGAGGTATTGAATCTGAAGTAACATAGATCCTGTTGTTATACCAGCCGGTATTGAAAGAGAAGAAAGGATTGACAATGTCAACAGTATCTCTTCTTAGAGATGCTACTGTATTTCCAATCAAAGTAGAATCGCGGAATGCCAATCCGGTGCCCGGAGCCCCTGTCATGGTTGAATCCATGATCACGTCTGTTCTCAACTTTACATTCGTTTGGGCATTGGATCCGGCATTAAAGGTTGCACCGGTATAAAGCACTCTTGGAGTATTTACGATAGGTAATTGTCTATATACAGGACTAATATCATATTGAGGGTGAAACTTCAAGGCATAATCCTCAAGTACTAAAGCATTAGAAGCTCCTTCATAAACGAAGATATCATCAATCATCCAGAAGTAATGAGAATTACCTGTTGATCTGAAACGAATGTAACCGTTTTGAGAAAAGGCCAGGTCAGCAGATACATTAACACGCTCCAATTGAGCATTTGCAGATAAGGTGTTTGGCTGAAGTCCACTTACTGCATTGTATGGTACACTCCAATTCACACCATCTCTGCTCACTTCCAAAACAAGTTCATTAGAGACATTACAACAATATCTTGCATAGTGTTGGTATTCAACAATTACCGCTCCTACCCCTGTTCCAATTGGAAAGGATGGAGAAGTGAACCAGGTATCCATTGCAGTTGGTCCACCGGTTGGAAAGGGCGTATTATAAAGGTCGCATGGTAAGGACATAAATCCATTACCGGCAGTTGTAGAATTAATAGCAGTGATAGAAGTTGAATATTGTCCGCCGGGTGCAGTATTTGACCAGATCCAACGGTTTGTTGATACTGATGACAAATTAGTTACAGACCAACCTGCAGGCAAAGTTGTTGGAGTACCTGTTCCAAAGTTTTCTGAGAGAAAAATGGTAGCTCCCGGAGGAGGGGCTTTTTGCTGGGAACCTCTTTTATTTCTGGGTGCATCTTCCGAGGAAGTCAGCCTTGGGGTTCCCTTTTCGATCTGATTGCTGTTCAACAATCCCTGCGAGAATGCTGATACAGCAATAAAGATCAGACCGGACAAGAGTAGGTAATTTTTTTTCATTGCAATAGTATTAGATGATACAGTTGATTATTCCAATATAAATAACGTATGTCTTAAGGTTTACCTAACTAGGAATTACATAAACAAATGCTATTCAATGTTAAAGTGGTCTATTTAATACATAAAGCATTTAATGAAAGGGCATTAAAAAAACCCCGTAACCGATGGTTACGGGGTTCATATTGTGGAGGGTTAAATTACTTAACCACTACTTTCTTAACTAGTCTTTCTTCTCCGTTCTCAAGAGTTACAAAGTAAACTCCTTTTTCGAAGGATGTAAGA
>JAUIGQ010000069.1 GCA_030429925.1 Bacteroidia bacterium
ATCGTGTGGTCTTGGAGAAAGCTCTGAGAAATATACTTCGCTCTCTGTAAGAAAGAACTCAACTCCCCATAGTCCTGCACCACTTAATTCTGCGGTGATCTTTTCTGCCATTTGCTTGGCAGCTTCCAATTGATCTTTACTAATTGCAGCAGGTTGCCAACTTTCCTGATAGTCTCCTCTTTCTTGTCTGTGACCTATAGGTGGACAAAATAGGGTAGGACCATCTTTTTGGGTAACCGTGAGCAAAGTAATTTCACTTTCGAACTTAATGAACTCCTCAACAATCACTTCCATCTTATCCCCTCTAGATCCTTCGCAGGCATATTTCCATGCCTTTTCAATGTCAGCCTGCTCCTTGATCACAGACTGACCCTTTCCTGAAGACGACATGAGGGGCTTAACTACTGCAGGCATACCAATTTCTTTTACTGCCTGCTTCATTTCTTCTAGATTTTTCGCATAGGAAAAAGCAGCTGTCTTCAGTCCGAGCTCTGCAGCAGCTAGATCTCTGATAGCTTTTCGGTCCATGGTATAGTTCACAGCCTTTGCAGAAGGAACCACTTGTATCCCTTCCGATTCAAACTCAAACAACTTTTCAGTTCTAATGGCCTCTATCTCCGGAACTATTATGTCAGCTTTGTGCTTCTTTACCACCCTTTCAAGCTCATCTCCATCTAACATATCAATGACTTCAAAATCATCGGCTACCTGCATCGCCGGAGCATCTGGATACTTATCCACTGCTATAACTCTTTGTCCATACCTTTTGGCACTGATTGTAAACTCTTTTCCCAATTCTCCTGATCCAAGTAAAATGATCCTTTTTGACATATGGTTGTTCTTTTCTTGTAATTCTGCACGAAATTAATCCAATATCATCGTTATTCTTTTCTAGCTACTCAGCGCCTTCTCCAAGCAGGGCATGAAGTTGTTCCGATCGGATTAAGAGAAGGAATGATAGAAGATCATTCTATTATAAGAGAGTTAAAACCTATTGACAAGGTAGATACGATTACCCTTTATGTTGGTCCAAGAAATCAATCCTCTTATATCAATTATATCCTTGAACTTCATCCCAAAAGAGTGATCTTTAATCCCGGCACCTACAACCAAGAATTGGTTGAGCTTTTAGAAAGAAATAATATTCAAGCTGTAGAAGCATGTACATTGGTCATGCTCTCAGCAAACACCTATTAGTTAGTTTAGGTGGAAGTTCATATTAAGAAGGTCTTCCTGCTCTTTGATCTTCTTTAGCATTCTAATTTGATTAATGAGGAAGTTGTTCATTTTCTTGTTGCTTCCTAAACTGATCAGTTCATCCTTTACACTAGTTTCTAACTCTAGTCTGTTCGCTATATAAAAGATAGAATTGCAGTTTTCTTTTACCATTCTCTTAGGAGAAGTGGTAAGAAACATTTCAAATTCCTTGAGCAGCTCATCGGATATCTTTTGATCGATATTTTGAATATTGACTTCCACCGCAGAATACAGCTTATCCGGGTAGTTGTCCAAGAATTTCTCGATCTTGACGATTGAACTCCCCTTTACGATAACATCTACTGTTTCATCCGGAAATTCATTTACGATCTGATCAATATATACTAGCGTTCCGTATTCAGCTCTTTTTCCTCTCACTTGATTAAGGATAACAAACTCTCCTCCATCCTTATGATCTTTGAACAACTGACGGTATCTGGGCTCAAATAGGTGAAGAGCAACACTTTCTTCAGGTAGGACCACAATATTTAAAGGAAAAACTGCAAACATTTATTGGATCTAATTTTATTGTCAATGAATCTTTGATCTTCTTTAATGACTTTTGTCATTCTTATCAATCTATAACAGAATTTTTACTCAAGAGTTTAAAGAGATTTGAAAAGAAGTTGGATAAGGTATTATATAGCATACAAGCAAAACGGACTTTTGTTGTTCCTGCAGAGAAATCTGTTGAAGCTTATTGGAACAGTAATTCTCTTTGTACTAATATTATTTGCTTTTCAATATCAATTCCCAAACATTACTGAACAGTTAAGTCTATTCATAGAATTTCAACCTCATTCTTTGATCTATAGCATCTTCTTCATTTCAGAATCGTTTCTTGGGATACTGCCTCCCGACTTGTTCATTTTATGGACAAAGAATTTAGCACATCCAATTGCTGCAATAAGTTCTCTGGCCGCTTTATCCTATGCAGGAGGGATAGTTTCCTTTCAAATTGGCAGGAAAATGAGGCATCTCTCATTTATTGAAAACTGGCTTATAAGAAGATTGAGTGAAAAGTCGAAGTACATTCAAGATTGGGGAGCAGCTGTTTTAGTGATCGCCGCACTTTTTCCACTTCCATTCTCACCGGTTTGTATGGCAGCTGGAACAATTGGTTATTCAACTAAACCCTTCTTGATATTCACTTCATTTCGCTTTCTTAGGTTCTATGTTTATGCCTTACTGCTCTTTCAGCTATTTTAACAATTGTTTATCTTTAGACACAATTGACCTCTCATATGAAAGCAGCTGAAGGATTAAGTTTTGATCAATATATGGACCATGCAAAAGACGCTCAAGCTCGTCTTAATGAGCTATATAGGGATACCATTGGGTTGATAGATAGTCTTAAGAATCGATCAAAGAAGTTCATGAACCAGATCTCTGATATTGAAGACGGACTTACTCAGGATGATGATGAGTTGGATCTAGAGGAGAATGTAGCAGCATTGTCAAAAGATATCGATGAGTTCAATCGAGTGATCAATAAAAAGGTCTTGAATTTCCTTCATGAGATCGATGTGATCGTTCAAAACTACCAAGCAGCATGTAAGGTTTATTCCGGGAATAAAGGTGAATTGAGCAGGGTTTTGAATGGAAGAAAAAGAATGCTCTTCTTAAGGATCACCATAAGAAAGATCAGAGCCAAGGTGATCAGTCTTCAACAAATGAATAACATTCTCTTTTCTTTTTCGGAAATGTTGAAAGAAGTTAAAGTAGAATACGGTAAGAATTTAAGTCTGGTGAATGCGGAAGTTGCAGGTTCCTTAGAAGCATGCGAAACGGCATTAAAGGAGATGGACAACCTCCATTAAAAGTATTTCATTCTAGGATATAAACCAATAAAAAAGCCCCGAGTTTCGGGGCTTTTTTATGATAATAGCTCTTACCTTTTTTCTTTGAAGACCTTGGCAGCATCGAACTTTTCTGCTTCTTTACCGACTCTTATGATCTCAACTGTTTTCATGACATCATTCTGCTCGATCAGATCCACAACACTCTGACCTTCTACAACAAATCCGAATACAGAATGCTTTCCATTTAACCACGGCGTTTCTTTATGAGTAATAAAAAACTGGCTACCGTTTGTTCCGGGTCCGGCATTTGCCATTGACAATACACCGGCTCTATCGTGCTTTAGACTAGGGTCAAATTCATCCTTGAAAGCATAACCCGGTCCGCCTGCACCTGTTCCTGTTGGATCTCCACCTTGGATCATGAAATTTGGAATCACACGGTGGAATGTCAATCCATCGAAATATGGCTCTCCTGCTTTTTTAGCAGTATTCTCGATCTTTCCTTCAGCTAGTCCAACAAAGTTTGCAACTGTTAGAGGAGTCTTCTCCGGAGTTAGTTTTACAAGGATCTTTCCTTTGGTAGTGGTAATCTTGGCGTAAAGTCCGTCAGGTAGATCCGATTGTGCATTGCAATTGACAAAAGACAGGCTCATTAGAGCAATTAATAAGGTGTTTAGAATTCTTTTCATGTTTTTCTAGTTATACAATTTTCAATTTTTGCTTGCATCAAATCTCAGGCCGAGTTTAAATTATTTTGCTGATTAATCTCAGACTGTGAGTATAATCATTCTTTTCAAGATTAAAGATACCCTGATGATCCAATTTATCGATCCTAACTTTTCCTGAAGCATGGATAATTCTGTTTCCATCTAACAAGATCCCTACATGAGTGATCTTGCCTTCTTCATTGTCGAAGAAAGCTAAGTCTCCTTCTTCGGCTTCCTCAATGAAAGAAAGAGTTTGTCCCATTTTTGCTTGTTGAGAGGCATCTCTTGGCAATTGAATTCCATTCAACTTATAGATCAACTGGACAAATCCTGAACAATCAATTCCAAAAGGAGTTCTGCCTCCCCACTGATAAGGTGAGTTCAACAAGAGCAATGCATTGTCCTTAAGGCTTGTTTTGTGCAGGATGGAAATCTTCTCTTCTGCCTCGCCTTCAAAACTATATTTCGTTCCGGCCAGGTCGATCGTATGGTCTTTCTTGCTGTATCCACTCAACTGGCTGCCGATTAGAATACTCATTCTTTCACCGCTATCAAGATGTGTGATCACCTCTGCCAGGTCTCTTAGAACTGCTGGCTTGCTATTAGAGATCTCTTCATACTGTCTTTGACTGATGATGAGGAATTGCTTCTCATCTACCCAGCATTCATAACCATCGTTATGAAGCTTAACCCTGTACCAGCTTTTTTTCCTCTCGTAAACCTTCAAGAGTTCCCCAAACAATAATTGAGTTACTTGCTCGCTAGCTTCGGAGGCTTCAGCCCTACATGGTACTACGCTTAAGTGACAAATGCCGTATTTCATTCAGGGAGAGTGAGTTTAGCAATTCTCCAAGATCATGGCTGAAGCACCGCCTCCTCCATTGCAGATCCCGGCACCACCTAGCTTGCCATTGTTTTGTTTTAACACATTGATCAAAGTAACTAAGATCCTCGATCCTGAGTTTCCAAGTGGGTGGCCCAATGAGACAGCACCTCCGTTGATATTTACTTTAGCAGGATCCAATTTCATTTCTTGAGTATTTGCAATTCCCACAACTGAGAAAGCTTCGTTCAGCTCAATAGCATCTAAGTCCTGAAGCGAAATACCCGCTTTTTCAGCAGCTCTAGGTAAGGCTTTCGCTGGGGCAGTAGTGAACCACTCTGGTGCTTGGGCTGCATCGGCAAATGAAACGATCTTAGCAAGTGGTTTCAAGCCTAGTTCTTCCATCTTTTCATTGCTCATCAAGATCAAGGCAGAAGCACCGTCGTTGATGGTTGAAGCATTGGCTGCAGTTACCGTTCCCTGAGGATCGAATACAGGTCGAAGATTTGGGATCTTATCGAACATTACATTCTTATATTCTTCATCTTCCTTAAAAATAATAGGGTCACCTTTCCTCTGTGGTATTTCAACCGGGACAATCTCATCATTGAATTTGCCTGCTTCCCATGATGCTGCAGATCTTTTATATGACTCTATGGCAAACTCATCTTGTTCTTCACGACTGATATTGCACTCCTTTGCGCAAAGTTCTGCTGCATTACCCATTGGGTAATTGTTGTAAACATCGATCAATCCATCCTTCGTTAAACCATCGATCAATTGCCCATTTCCATATTTGTAACCGGTTCTGGCCTTATCTAAATAGTAGGGTGCTAGAGACATATTTTCCATACCACCTGCAACTACTACATCGTTATCTCCCAGCATGATCGATTGAGCACCTAGCATTACTGCCTTCATTCCTGAAGCACATACTTTGTTGACTGTTGTACAAGGGATATTGTCACTCAATCCTGCAAAGATGGCAGCCTGACGAGCAGGAGCTTGTCCAACATTAGCTTGGATCACATTACCCATTAATACTTCTTGAACTTCTTTGGTGTCTAAACCAATGCTTTCCATGGCACCTTTAATGGCAGCAGCTCCTAATCTTGGAGCCGGAATGTTTGATAAACTTCCGTTGAAGCTTCCCATGGCTGTTCTTTTAGCAGCAACTATATATACTTCTCTCATTGAATTCAAATTTGTTTGTGGCAAAATTAACTAAAAGCGAAGCGAATTGCTATTTGGATAATTAGATCAAATACTGACGAATGGTGCGGCTTTTTATTACATTAGCAAGCTATTCTCAGAACATGTTGAAGCTCATAGAATTCCTAAGGAATTATCACCATCAGATATTTAAGGTTTTTCTTTTTCTTGTCGCAGTTATAACCATTGTGTTCATTTTTCCTAGAGAAGGGAAGTTCAAATATGAATTCCAAAAGGGAAAGCCATGGCCGCATGAAGACCTGATTGCCGACTTTGATTTCCCGATCTATAAATCTGAAGAGAAGCTACGGTTAGAAAAGGAAAGCATTGAGGCATCTCAACCAGTCTATTTCTTTGAAAATAGAAAACTTAGTACTGAAGCAAAGGAAGAATTTGATCTTCTATTTGATAGAGAGTGGAGTAAATTGTTGGGAGAAGAAAGTGGCTCTCTTGCTCAGTTAAATATCAAGGAAAAAGAACAATATTTCCGCAAGGGGAAAAAGATTATAGATAGTATCTATTCTAAAGGATTGATTGAGCTGCATCCTAGTATTGAGGGGAAGCCTAAGGATTTTGAGATTCTGGTTCTGAGAAACAATGTAGCTGTTCCCACCAAATTATCGGAAGTATATAGCATATCTTCTGCCTTTGAGCTTATCAGAGATGAACTTAGTGAGCTAAATGCGGTAGAAAAGGAGTTGCTACTAAATGCCATTGAGGAGTGCTTGAAAAGGAATCTGAGTTACGATCAAGAAACGAATGAGCACTTCCTTGAGCTGGAACTCCAAAAGATCTCTCCAAGTTCAGGTATGATCCAAGAGGGGGAAAGGGTAATTGCAAAAGGAGATATTCTAAACGACGATCGATATCAAATTCTTTTGTCGCTGAAAAAGGAGTTTGAATCAGAGGTTGGATCTGCATCCAAAACAGAGTGGATCCTTATAGGACAAGCCTTGTTGGTTTCTCTGATGATCTTATCTCTTGCATTATTTCTTCTCAACTTTAGACGGGATATTATTCGAAGTGATCTGAAGATCTCCTTCTTATTGCTCCTGATCATACTTTATGTCTTGGCCTCTAAGTATGCTATTGATAGCGAGATCCTTCATCTCTATATCGTACCATTCTGCATGCTACCTTTGATCATTAGAACCTTTTTCGACCTTAGGGTAGCGCTTTATACCTATTTGGTAGCTATTTTAATTGTCGGTTTTATCGCACCAAATCCCTACGAGTTCATCATCATTCAGATGATGGCAGGAATACTCACTTTGTATAGTGTAATGGCCTTACAAAAGCGTTCCCAGCTCTTTATATCAGCCTTGATAATCTTTGCGGTCTATACTGCGGTTTATGTGGCTATTGGATTAATTCAAGAGGGAACTGTATTAGAGACGGACTGGAAATTCTTGGGTTGGTTCTTACTGAGTGCTCTCCTTACTTTATTTACCTATCCTTTGGTTTATGTCTTTGAAAAGATCTTTGGATTTGTTTCAGACGTAACCCTTATGGAGCTTTCTGATACTAATAGTAAGCTCTTGAGAAAACTGAACATGAAAGCACCGGGGACATTCCAGCACTCTTTACAAGTTGCCAATCTGGCTGAAGAGGCGATCAGGGCTGTAGGAGGAAATGCTTTGTTGGTAAGAACCGGAGCATTGTATCATGATATTGGTAAGATGGGCATGCCTAGCTTTTTTATCGAAAACCAAAACTCTGATCACAATCCGCATGATGAGCTGGATCCTGAAGAGAGTGCTGCTATAATTATCGATCATGTGATCAGAGGAATTGAAATGGGTAGGAGGTATAAATTGCCAGATATGATCATAGATTTTATTAGAACGCACCACGGAACCACCAAGACTCAATTCTTTTTGAAAAAGTATAAAGAGGAGCATCCGGAAGAGGAGTTGGATGAATCGAAGTTCCGTTATCCCGGTCCGATCCCATATTCCAAAGAAACTGCTGTATTGATGATGGCCGACTCTGTAGAGGCGGCTTCAAGAAGTTTAAAGACTTACGACGGAGAGGGAATTGAGAAATTAGTGAATGGGATCATCGATCACCAAGTGTCAGAAGATCAATTTGTAATGTCGAATATCACTTTCAGTGACCTGACCTTGATCAAAAAAATGTTCAAGAAGAAATTAATGAGCATCTATCATGTTAGAGTAGAGTATCCGGAGTAGTTATTCTCTTAGACTCTCTCCAAGTTTATTACAGCTATACACCACCAAAAAGATCGCGGCTCCCGGGAAAATTGCTAACCACCACGCTTCGGGACTCTTTCTTGCTTCTGTCATCATACTTCCCCAACTGGCTTCTTCAACTCCAATTCCAATACCTAAGAATGATAGGGTAGCCTCAATTAATATAGCAGCAGCTACTCCAAATGCCAAAGTGATCATTACAGGCCCGAGTGTGTTTGGTAGAATATGTTTTCTAAAGAGTCGGTAATTGCTCATTCCAATGGCTCTGGCCGATTCGATAAATGGTCTTTTCTTTAAGCTTAAAACCTCTGCTCTGGCATATCTGGCAATACTGGCCCAATTGCTAATTCCTATTATGAACACAATACCATAGATCGAAGGTTTGATAACTGCTGAAAGGGAAATGATGATGAATAGGATCGGCAATGAATCCATAGTTTCTATCATCCTGCCAGCTATCAGGTCAAAGGGCAGATAGCTGCTCTTTTCTGATCTTCTTGTGATAGAAATGGCTCTTCTCCAGAAGAGTAATACACTTGCAAAAGAAAAGATGACTGCGGCAATATTCGTCAGATGAGAAGAATAGGCCCATGGATAGGCAAAAAGAAGGTAGACAGCAATGAAGAGAGTGTAAATGGTTGAGATGATTGTCCAATTCGTATTGGCCTTAACGCTTTTATCTCCTAGGTAGGCAGGGATGGCGCCGATCAGAATTCCAAGGAAGGCAGAGATCAGGACTGAAAACAGCCCTACTATTAGAGCGGTGCGACTGCCGTGTATAAGCTGGGCAAGAATATCTCTTCCAATTTCATCTGTTCCCAGCCAATGTCTGTAATAATGGCTACTTAGATGCTGAGTGTCGAGCGGACCAACTGTATTGGCATTGGACAGGTCTATGGTAGTAGCATCATATGGGATCAATGCCGGGAGAATACCTTCCCCTTCATGGACGAATACCGGACCAACAATAGCAATTGCCAGCCAAAACGCTATAACCCATGCTCCTAATCCGGTGCGCTGAAATAGCCCTTTGATATGTCCGTTTAGACTATTCATTGTCATCGGAGTACTTCAATCTCGGGTCGGAATAATGGTAGGTGAGATCAGCGAGAAATATACCTATGACCGTCAATAAACAAGCTAGTAAACTAATGCTATAAATAAGGGGGAAATCCCTTTGCAAATAAGCATCTATGGTCAGCTTGCCCATGCCTGGGATGGCAAAAATGGTTTCTATAACAAATGAGCCGGTGATCAAAGCAGGCAAGCTGGCTCCCAGTAAAGTGATCAATGGAAAACTGCTATTCTTAAAAGCATGTTTCCACATAATAGAATGACTGTCCAGCCCTTTTGCTCTTGCTGTTAAAATAAAATCTGCTGAAAGTGTCTCCATTAATTTTGAGCGCATTTGTCTGTAGATGAAAGCTAAGGATGCATAAGTCCAGCAGATGAGTGGTAAAACTAGATGAGAGGCTCGAATACCAATAATCTCTCCTAGGCTCATGCTTGGGTCGATCTCCCCAATTCCAAAAGATGGAAACCAATAAAAGTGCTCAACTGAGGCGAAGTAGATCAATAAAAGGCTAGCTACCCAAAAGACAGGCATAGAATAGAAAGCAAAGAACAAAGTATTACAGAGCTTATCAATGGTCCCATTGGGGTTCTGTGCCGCAAAGACAGCAAGGGGAACGGCTATTAGCAAAGCAATTAGGAGGGAGGTTAAACTTAGTCCCAAGGTCCAGGTCAAGGCATTTCCAATTTTTAGGCTCACATTCTCTTTGCTTACGATAGACCTACCAAAGTCCAGTTTTAGGATAGAACTGATCCATTGGTGATACTGATTGTTGGATCCATTCCAATGAAAGGTGGGAATATAGTTCTTCCAAATAGGCCTGTCATTCAACGAATGAGTGAATGCTTCATCCTGTTCTAACAGCTCAAGCTTGATCATGCCTTCAATAAGCTGATCAACGTCCTCTTGAAATAGTAGTTCTGCCACCAGGGCTTGATACTCAGGATCATTAGAGTTGATAACCTCATCCTTCAATAATTGATAGAGCCTATATGCTTTCTGCCAGGAAGCAAGCTTGAACGACCAAGATGAAACATTGTTCTTAACGGATTGAATAGCAATGTGATGTAGTTCTTCTCCTAAAGTCATTCTATAGATGGTGAAGTAGAAGCTTTCTTTGTCCATACCGCTTGCTCTTCGAACTGAATTACTTCTTTTCTCTAAAGAGATGAAATCGCTTTTAAGGGCCCTGTCGTTTTGATCTTCCAGTTGGAGCAAGGGGTCGTTTGAGCCCATTTGAGAAATAGAGAATATGATGATGGATATGAGAAAAAAGGTGGGAATGAAGAATAATAAGCGTTTAAGGAAATAGTTCATCTTCATTCTATTTACTCATTTCGGCTGCCCAATAGTTGGGGCTCAATCGATAGCTGTTTGCGTTTTTAAGCTCCTTTGAGAAGGCCATAAGGTCGTATGGTCGCATTAGTACTAACAAGGGCAACTGTCTGTTCACCCTTAATTTAAGCTCCTCATACAATTTATCTCTCTTTTGATCGTCAAGCTCTACAGTTATCTGTTCCAATAAATTATTGCTGATCGAGTCGTTGTATCCAAAATAGTTTCTACCTCCATTCATTGATCTACCATGCAAAGTATTGGTAAGATCGGGAGTAATTGAAGAGCTTCCAAACCCATTGAGAAACAGATCAAGTTCTCCGGCTTTTAATTTTTGAAGGTAGACTGACCATTCGTATTGTTCAATACTGAGGTCGATATTGATCTTCTTTAGCGCTTCTTGAAGGATTAAACCAATTGCTTTTCTATTGTCGTTTCCTGCATTGTAAGCATAGGTGAGCTTGATATTCGAATTACTATTAAGTGCATCGAATCTTTCTTTATAGAAGCTGGCAGAGTCTGTGTTGGCTTGATAATTATTGTAATCCTTTTCTTCATCACCATCAAAGGAAACAATGCTTTCAGCTTGTCCATAGTATAGCTTTTCTATGATCTCCCTTTGTGGAACTGAGTAAGCAATTGCTTTTCTTAGGTCTAAATATTTGAGGTGCTCCTGTCTTAAGTTGAAGCCAAGATACTGGAAGCCAAATTTAGACGCAGTCTGCAGCTTAAATTTTTCTTTGAAGTCATTATTCTCTTTCAGAGCAATAAAATCCTTCGCAGGGATACTTCTCATTAGATCAAATTCAGAGTTCTTTAGAGCATTGAGAGAAGTTGTAACATCTTCGATAAAGTAAAAGTCCAACTTCTCAGCTTTTGAAACATAAAAAGTATTGGGCTGGATCTTACTGCCCCACCAATCAGCTTTCTTTGACAAGCTGATCTTGTCTTCACTGTTCCATTCACCTAAGCTGTAGGCACCTGAACCCAGGGGTTTGATGCTGTCTGATCTGAAAGTTAAGGATTGAATGAATTGAGAATAAACGGCAATCTTTGGATCGTCTTCATCTGATTGGATCTTCTTTAATTGATCCAAAGAGTAATTCCTTAGAACCAATTCAGGATCGAATTGAGATTCGGCTACAATATAATAATCTCCTGAAGTGAACTCAGATAAATAGTATTTCTCCTTGGAGTAGAATGTAAAGAGAGAGCTATCGTTTTCATCTACTGCCAGACTATCGATAAATTGATAATAATTGTTGTAGTACGGATTAATCAAAGGACAGATGTTTGCTTTGATGGAGTAGAGGATGTCTTTAAAGCTCAGCGGACTACCATCTGAAAAGCTAGCATTCTCTCTCAGTTCATACTGTATGATCATGGCCCATTCCTCTGAACTGCTGATGGTAGGCCTGCTCTCTGCAAGTACTCCCACCAACTCTTCACTCTTGTGGTCGATAGCAAGCAAGGGTTGAAAGATCTGTCCTGCCAGATAAAATCCTATTTCATCACGAATGTAAAAAGGGTTGATGGAAGCGGGAGAGGAGCTTTCTCTTATCTTGATGGTGCTTGTCGACTGTTCTTCTCGAGCTTGCTGAACACAAGCTATTTGGAGTGATAGAAGGATCAAAAGGAAATACAGGCTGCGATACCTCTTTAAAAATCTCATACAAGCTTGTCGGTTTGGTTGTTGCCCAACAAATATAAAGAGGGGAGATTGATTTAATTTTTTGCTGAAAAAGAAATCTAAATTCTTCTCATAATTAAATAACATTCTTACTTTTGCCCTCCTCCAATGGAGAGGTGGCTGAGTGGCTGAAAGCGGCACCCTGCTAAGGTGTTATACCCTTACGGGTATCGGGGGTTCGAATCCCCCTCTCTCCGCCAGTGTTCTTTTTATATTTGAAAGACCGAATTTAAATTCGGGGTGTAGCGTAGCCCGGTTATCGCGCCTGCTTTGGGAGCAGGAGGTCGCAGGTTCGAATCCTGCCACCCCGACCAAGAAAAGCCACAGAGAGATCTGTGGCTTTTTTATTTTGAACAAGCTCGAAGCTTGCTTCAGAGCGAAGTGAGAAATAAAAAAGAAAGCTACGAAGTAGCTATGGCTTTTGTTGAATCACTGCCAAACCAGGATGGCCGACTGAAAGGAGGCAATCCTTCAAACCATCCATCTCAAGCTCGCATGGAGAAATAAAAAAGAAAGCTAGGAAGTAGCTGTGGTTTTTGTTGGATCACTGCCAAACCAGGATGGCCGACTGAAAGGAGGCAATCCTCCCAACCATCAATCTCAAGCTAGCATGGAGAAATAAAAAAGAAAGCTACGAAGTAGCTGTGGCTTTTATTGAGATTCCCCCATCTCAAAAGGGTACACCACCTTCCAATCTTCTTTCATATCAACGATGGTCCATCCTTTTTCTTTGGCTTCATCCCATGCTATATCGAAATGTCCAATAGAGGAAGGTCTATCATAGGCATACTCCCTATCAGCATCTGTGTGATGGATGAACAAGCCAAATCTTGCTCCTTCACCTGAGGTTGTATATTGAACCATTTGCAGGTCGCCGTCTGAGTTTCCTGCAGCAAAGACGGGTCTTCGTCCAATGAATCGTTGGATCCCTATGGGTTTTCCTTCTTTGTCGTCTACAAAGTTCATCTCCGGCATTCTTCTGATCACGGCTGAGCCATTGTTATAATCGAACTGTGTTTTTACACTGCTTCCATAGATTTGGTCTTTAGGAATTCCATAGACATCTTCTGCCCAAACTCTCATGAAATCTATTCCACCACCTGAAATAATAAAGGTTTTATAATTGTGATCCCTTAGATAATTTAAGAGCTCCAACATGGGTTGATAGATCAATTCTGTATAAGCTCTATGAAACTTAGGGTGCTTGTCTGTGCTAGTCCAATCTGCAACAACCTGATCAAACTCTTCGGTTGTCATTCCACTATGAGTTGCCATTACAATTGTCAGGATACCTCTGATCCCTTCTGCTTTTAAACTGTCGAACTGGCCATTCAATATAAACTTATAGGGCTTTTCTTCTTGCCACTCCGGATGCTCTGATGGCAACTCCTTGATCCTGTCAATTGCAAAGGCAAGTTGGAAATACATTGGTTGTTCCGACCAAAGTGTGCCATCATTGTCAAAACAGGCAACTCTGTCTTCTATTTCTATAT
>JAUIGQ010000070.1 GCA_030429925.1 Bacteroidia bacterium
AATTGCCTGAGAAAGAAAAATTCTATACACACAGAGCCGGCAGGACTGCTCGTGCGGGAAAAGAAGGCTTATCGCTTGCTTTGATAACTCCCTCAGAATCTAACTACATCATTCAATTAGCTAAAAGGTTGGGCATCATGATCCGACCTCTCAAATAAAATGAGCAATCAAGATCATCTTGATAATCAGAAGAAAGTGCTCCTTCAGTTAGTGAGCATGAAAATGCCTTTCGGAAAATACAAAGGCAGAATCTTATGTGATCTTCCTGAACCTTATCTGGTTTGGTTCAAGCAAAAGGGTTTCCCTAAGGGAAATCTGGGGGTATTGCTAGAAAGCATGTATGAGATCAAATTGAATGGTTTGGAAGGTATTTTAAAGAAGCTAAAACAGTAGGCAGAATTGAAAGGGCAGTTTGAAGAAAAACTTCTATCAATCCTTCGAGCAGAATCTCTAGAGTTTCAAGAAGTGATACAAGAACTGTGGAGTGGTTACGGAAGGATCAAAAGATATCAAGTGAATGGAGCCTTGATCAATTCGATCATTGTCAAGGAAATTGACCTCTCAACTTTTCCTGAGCATCCAAGAGGCTGGAATACTGATCATTCTCACCAAAGAAAACTCAAGTCGTATCAAATAGAAGCAAATTGGTATGCTCAATGGTCTGATCGAACTGATCAAAACTGCAGGACAGCCAAATTGTATCTTGCAGATAAGCAAGCTGATGAATTGTTTTTGGCAATGGAAGACTTAGATGAATCAGGCTTTAACCACAGAGTTTCTATGCCGATCTTGGAAGAGATCAAATTAGGTCTGGAATGGCTGGCTAGTTTCCATGCGACTTTTATGGGAGAGAAGCCAAAAGGATTGTGGGAAGAAGGCAGTTATTGGCATTTGGCAACTCGTCCGGACGAATGGAAGGACATGTATGAAGGTCAGCTGAAGAATTGCGCCAATTCAATTGCCAAAAAACTATCAGCTGCAAAATTTCAGACCATTCTTCACGGAGATGCCAAGCTGGCCAATTTCTGTTTTTCCAAAGAATATCAAAAAATAGCTGCAGTTGATTTTCAATATGTAGGAGGTGGTTGCGGAATGAAGGATGTTGCCTACTTTCTGAGCAGCTGTCCGCCGGAAAGCAATTGGCAGGCAAATGAAGACGCCTTATTGTATCACTATTTTGAAGTACTTAAGAAAAGTTTAAGAGAGAAGGTTCATATAGATTTAGCTAATTTAGAGCAGGAGTGGAGAGATCTCTATTGCTTTGCCTGGGCTGATTTTGTGCGATTTCTTAAAGGGTGGATGCCCGAGCATTGGAAGATCGATCCACACAGCATGAAGAAGGTAGAAGAAGCACTATCGAACTTACAGCAGCCATCAACTTAAATGATAAAATGAAAACCATGAATTTAGTTAAACCCCTATTGATCCTGTTTTTAAGTTTCATATCTATACAGGCTTTTGCTCAAGAGCCGCCGGCCTATTCCTGGCTTTCGGGTAGCTGGACCGGAGACGGATTTGGCGGTACATCCGAAGAGAGCTGGTCAGCACCATCAACCGATGGTACCATGATGGGAATGTACAGACATCACAATGCTGATGGTAGTTTGAATTTCTATGAATTCCTGATCTTGGATGAAAACGGACTCAGACTCAAACATTTTACTCCCAATTTAGAGGCCTGGGAAGAGAAAGCCGACTACCTGACTTTTGAAATGATCCAATTTGATGAGAAGACCATTGAGTTAAAAGGATTGAAATTCCAGCTCATCGAACCGGATAGCATGGAGATCTATCTTGAGATGAAAGCAAAGGAAGGGAGTAGGACCGAAGTTTTTCATATGAGGAGGGTTGACTCTTTGTTAAATAAATGAGAATCAGCTTTCTGTCTAATTTGTATGCTACTAATTATCTGAAAAGCAATCAGGGTATAGGATTTAATGATACTTTAGCGCGCTTTAATTCAAAGCTACCCCATGAAAAGCATTGTCGCTACACTCTTACTCATCCTTACTGCACTTAACTTTTCCTATGCTCAAAAGCCCAAGATAAAACTGGCTCCACAAGAGAAGGCTTATATGTATAGAACAACGAACTTTCAATCTGTTGGACCGGTTAACGAAAAGTTCTTCTTGGTCTATGTTGATGAAGGTATTGTGCTGGCAGAACATATGGATGATAAGGGCAAGCTCTTATGGAACGAAAGGATCTATGAGCTACCTAGGATCTATTCTCAGATGGTGAACAATGATTTTCATGCCACTCATTGGAATGGTGAACTTGTGATCTATTATACCAAACACAATAGGAAGGAAGACTACTTTGAGCTGATGTATACCAAGTTCGATATGCAAGGGAATAAGACCACTGAAGGCGCCATCACTCAATTCAAATATGAAGGAACTAAGATAGATAATACCTCTAGAATGTACTTCACTTTTGATGAATCACCCGATGGTAAGAAGATCGTTGTGGGAACCGGATTCTCAAAAGATAATAGAATGTCGCACTATATAGCCGTAGTTGATCAGGCCGATCCCTCTAATGCAACTGTTACAGAACATATTAAGCAGTTCAATGAAGACCATATTTATTATATGAGAAATGCAGCTGTGAGTAATTCTGGTGACGCAGCCTTGGTTATTCAATACAAGGAATCGAAAGGTAAAGAAAGAGATAGTTTTAACTTTTTATATACTCTTGGAAATGATGGCTCTAAGGCAGAGTCAGAACTGGCATTGAAGGGATTTCAATTGATCAACTCAACAGCCTATATGCATCCTAAGACCGGAGACCTTTATACCTGTGGGTTGTTTGTGAAGGAAGATGCTGATAAAGGTGTTGGTTGGCAAGGTTTCTATGTAGCAAAGATCGGTGCTAACTTAAGTATTCAGTCTGTTGCCAGTAGAGGAATAGATGAAGAATATCTTATGCACCTAGATGATAATTATGCCAAAAGAAAGAACTTTTACATATCAGGTTCTTATTTAGGAGAGATCGCATTTGCTGAAAATTCTATCTATGCTGTATTTGAAAGACATACTACCTTAACAGATGCTGATATGATCGTACTTAGGGTAGATAATTCCTTCGAGCTAACAGATACTTGGATGATACCAAATCATCATACTTCTCCAAGAGCAAAAGGAGTGTTTGCATTTCCATATAAAGATGACCTATTCTTATTCTATGGTACGAATGGGAATAGTATAAAAGAGCAATCCATGTCAAATGATGGATCTCCAATGAGACCTGTCTCAAATGAGTCTGTTGCAGCTTACACTCATCTTAAAGCCGGTGATCCAAACGATGAAAGAAAGAAGTTCTTTGTAACTCAAGATAAAGAGGGTGCCATGATGCCTATTACCATGAAAACTTATGATGATAAGATCTGGACTCGTTTGTACGATGGCAAGAAGGCCCGCTATGGCTATATTACCATTGAAGAGGAGGAGGCTAAGTAATTAATTTAAGAAAGATATAGAATGAGCAACCTATAGAAGTTGCTATGACTTCACATCTGATTAGCTAATGGGAAGCAATGTTGAAGTAGTTATTTAAGAAGTATTCCCATCTTAATATAGATTCAAAATTTCTCTTAATTCTCTTTATAGAACCTTTTATCCTGCCTACTTTTGCAGCCTGAAAAAGAGAGGTGTTTCCTCTAATTTTTAACAAAATCAAAAAGAAGACATGACATTAGTAGGAAGAAAGTTTCCAAATATTACAGCAAAAGCGATCAACACAAGAGGACCTGCATTTGATCTGAATGTTTTGAATGAAGCTATTCAAAATAAGAAGAAGGTATTGTTGTTCTGGTATCCAAAGGATTTCACCTTTGTTTGTCCAACTGAACTGCACGCTTTTGAAGCAGCAAAGGAAGAGTTTGCAAGAAGGAATACCATCCTTATTGGTGCATCTTGTGATACTGCAGAAGTTCATTTTGCATGGTTGAATACTCCTAAGAACCAAGGAGGAATTGAAGGAGTGTCATATGATCTTATTGCAGATGCCAACAGAAATCTTTCCGGAGCTTTAGGTATTTTGAATGGAGAGTGGAAAGAAGATGAAGAAACAGGATATGACCTTCTAGAAGGTGATAATGTAAGTTACAGAGCTACTTACTTGATCGATGAAGAAGGTGTGGTATTCCACGAAGGTGTTAACCATATGCCCTTGGGAAGAAATGTGAAGGAATTCTTGAGATTGATCGATGCTTATAAGCATGTTCAAGAAGTTGGAGAGGTTTGTCCGGCAAACTGGGAAGAAGGAAAAGATGCTATGAATGCAGATAGGGAAGGAGTTGCTGCATATTTGCAGACCAATGTCAACTAAAATAGTAAAACTTAAGAAAGCTTAAGTTAAAACATAGTAGTCCATAGAAAACCTCGACCATTGGTCGGGGTTTTTCTGTTGAAAGAACTATGATCTAAGAGCTAGTTGGATAGAATTATCCTTCCTTGGCTTTGATTTTACTGATTGGACCTGATCCAAGAATTGTGGTTTTTGCTTCTTGTTGAATTTTAAGTCCATGGTGAGAAGTGAAATGTTTTCGCCGTATGCTTGACTATGGATCTCAAAACTTGCACAATTCTTTATCAATTCTATGATCTCCATATTATTCTTGTAATGAATCTTCTGGTCCTTACTGGCTAGGATAGATTTGTATTCAGCATCCAAAGCTGATTCATCCATTGATGTGTAGAACTTTACAGATCTCTCTAATTGAATAGCTTCTGAGATAGGAAGAATGCAGCTGACGGCAATACTATAATGCTGATCATCCTCTCCAATAAATACCATGGATGAATTTTCAGCAAGGGGAGAGCTTAGTTGGTTAGACAATCTCTCAAAAAGTCCCATATACTTAACAAATATGACTTTTTGATTGATACTATCTAGAGAATTCTCAATGATCTCCAACATTACAATGGTTGTTTGAATAGAGATCACTCCTTTGTAGATGAAGAACAGCTGGTCTTGCAGCATCTTGCTTCTTAACAGGATACTTTCATCAAAATTGTTCTCCAATGCATGTCCAAGATCAGAAAGGCTAAGATGTAGTTTAAAATAGAAGTAAGAATTTTCTTGATCTATATCCGTAAAAGTGAAGTTGAGCTTGTTCTTGGTCTTCCTAGCCATTTCTATCATGCCTAATCCGGCCCCACCTTTCTCTGTGTGTCCTTCATCGGTCAAGATCCTTCTATACTCTTCCTTTAATTCTTCACTAGTAAGTTTATTCAAGCCTTCCAACTGGGACTTTAAACTTGGAATGATCTCATTCTGAACCCTATTGGCAGAAACGATCCTCAATAAGCCATTGCTATTCCTGATATGGAAATAGCTGTCATTATTGGAGGTTTCGTTATGTCTTACAATATTCTGAAAGCATTCAGCAATTAGAAAGCCTGCCTTTCTTTGGAGCATTTTATACTCATCTGCAGAATTGTACTGATGATTGTTCAGCTCAATAAAACAATTGGTGTGTTCATCGTTGAAATTTCCCGTATACAGGAAATTCATCTGTTGATCAGCAAAGTGATCATAGAAGAAGTTTAAGGTTAGTAGATCCACTCCTGGTTCGAATGATTCGATAAAGTTAAACAATTCAAATTAATAGAGAGTATTTATTGATTCGACTACGCATTTTGACAATTAGTCGAAGGGTGGTACCGTTGTAATAGAAAAAGATATTAGTTGTTATTTTCTTTGATTTATGATTGATGAGTTGAGTCTTGATGGTTTAATTGGGTATAATTGTAAGCGAATAACCCATCAGATGTGATCATTTAAAAATGAGCTAAATGATCATACGTTTTCTCTTAATCTTCACCATTTTTTTTCCTCACATTCTTGAGGGACAAACTCCTTTTACCAATTATTCACTGGAAGATGGATTACCAAGTAATGAGTGTAATTCAATTGGCCAGGATAATCTAGGCTACATCTGGATAGCAACTAATAATGGGATTTCAAGATTCGATGGTTATGAGTTTAAGACGTATACTACTTCTCATGGCCTTCCCTCGAATGAGATAATAAATCTATATTCAGACAGCAAAGAGAGATTATGGTTGGTCCCCTTGCACTTTCAACCTACATACATAATGGATGGTAGTGTGCATTCTGTTCCCATTAGTGATAAACAGAGAGAGGAGCTAGACGATTATGTGATCAAGGTAATCATAGAAAATAGGGAAGGAAAGATCCTGGTGATCTACCATAGTCTGTTGATCTATGAGTATGATCCACTAACCAATATCTATAGAAAGATCCTAGATTTTGAAAGTAGGGAAAGGTTTGTGCCGGTTTTCTATAGGGGAAGTGGGTCAAATTTACTTATTAGTTCAGGAGGGACAGTATATACAGATAATGGAGAAAAAGGCGCTGCCTATCTAATTGATGATGATTCAGGAGCATTGATAAGGCTAAAAAGTAAAGCTGATATGAGCTTATATATGAAGTCTTACCACAACTTTGCATCAAGGGACGATCTAACGATATTTCATTTAATACCTGACTCCGCACTTTATACCATCCGCAATGATTCTCTAGTTATACTAGCAAAATATAGCATTCCTATTAGCAGACATTTTGGTTTTGATAAGAAGGGAGATTTTTGGCTTGGTCTAGCAAAACAAGGAGTATATATCTATGAACAAGCAAAATTTGATCAGTCGCCAAAAAAGGTGCTGGATGGATACACCATTACTTCACGCCTTATAGATAATGAGGGTAATTATTGGTACTCAACTGTTTCAAAGGGTATTTTCTTTACACCCAACGAAAATCTCATTTATTACTCTGCAGACAAATTGGGAAGCAGTAAGCTTCGTTCTATTGCCGGATTAGGTCCTAATATTTATATCAGCACTCAGGAAAAGGATTTTTATCACATAAATAAAGATCGACCTGTTAAACTAAGTTTGGGAGATGTAAGCTACCTTGTAAACTTCAATGATTCCTTCATAGTAATTACTACTCCTGATATTAGAAGGTCCATTCAATTTAATGGTATCGTGGAACAAACATTTTCCAATAACTCTGTTGAATGCATTTATGAGACCGATTCATTGATCTACCTTGGTTTTAGGAGAAGGATCTTTGTAAAAGGCAAGGGTGAAAAGGAATTTCAGAACAATCTAAGATTGGGAAAATACATCTTCTCAATTACCTCGTACAACGACCAATTGATAGTAGGTACAGAACAAGGAATATTATCTATTAACGATTCTTTATTAAGTGCTGTTAGAGATAGGCATCCAAACCTTGTGAATACATTAATAGGCTTTGAAAACTTCGACAATCTGCATGATTCAATTCTATCACCTTATCTGAGCCATATCCCAAAGTTAAAAGGGAAGGTTTCCGGCCTTAAAGTTTTTAAAGAACATCTTGTGATCTCTATGCAAGGTAATGGGGTTTATATTGTTAAGGATGATTCGGTAAAACAGAGCTTTGAAAACAAGGATGAGCTTCAAAATGATTTTAGTTCAGGGCTTTATTTGGATCAAGAAGACAATCTATACTCATACGGGATGAATGGTTTTGCTTCATTTTCCTTTAACTCAGATGGGAGTATAGAGAGAAGTGTATACCGACAAATTGATGGGGCTGGATGGAGTGACCTTATTGGAATGCACATTTATAAAGACTCTGTTTGGCTTGCAGCAAAAAGCGGGATTAGCCTCTACAAAAAAGAGAATTTTTCTCTTCCGTCCATGAAGCCATTGCTCTATTTTGAAGAAGTCTTGGTAAATCAAAACAGGGTCAATCCCAATGAATTACTCAATTTAAAACATTATGAAAACAATATCCGCATCGATTTTAAGGCCTTATCTTTTAGAAGCCTAAAGAATATCATATACAGGTACCGTCTGAATGGAGCTGAATGGGTGGAAACAAAAGGAACTAATATCACATTTCCAAGTCTTCCGCATGGCGATTATCAATTAGAAATAGAAGCAGAGAACCCATGGGGGCAAAAGAGCGAAATTGCCACATTACAAATTCAGATCTTTCCGCCTATTTATCTTAGATGGTGGTTTGTTACTTTGGAATTGCTGCTGCTGGGCATATTGATCTTTTTCTTCATTAGATGGAGAGTAAATCAAATGAGTAGCAGGGCTATGATCAACCTGGAGAAATACCAGAACAAGCATTTGGCATTGAATGCCCAATTAAACCCTCACTTTATTTTCAATAGCCTTACCGCCATTGATCAACTGGTCAATAAGTACGAATCGGTTAAGAGCAGCGAATATCTGCGCTCCTTTGCCAATTTGATGCGACAGACCCTTGAAAACAGTAAATCGCATATGGTGTCTTTGAAGATGGACTTGGATCTATTGAGAGAGTATTTGCGTTTGGAACTATTGCTCTTTGATGAGCAAATTGAGCTGATCTACGATATCGACCCTGAGTTGGAAGAAGAGCAGTATTTTCTTCCTCCCATGTTGTTGCAGCCTTATGTTGAGAATGTTTTCCAACACGCTTGGTCGGAAGATACTACCTCCCGTACGATGATCATAGGTGCAAAACTAGAAGTAAACAACCTATATCTGTATGTTGAGGACAATGGTGTAGGCTTAAAGGCATCGAAAGAAAAGGGTAGAAAGGAGGGGAAGGATCATCATTCTTCCGGCATGTCGATCAGCAGTTCAAGGATTGACCTTTTCAATAAATTATACGAGCCGGCAATCAAATTGAATATTGAAAGCGTCTATGATAAAGGAAGTAAGAATACAGGTACCAGAATATCTATATTAATACCTTTGAAGATGCATCTAAAACCTTTGGAATCAATAAAATAAGATATGAGTCAAAGTGAGATGAAAATTGCCATAGTAGAAGATCAGAAACAAAACCTTGAACGTTTGCTTGCTTTTTTAGATGAGTTCGATCTGCAGTATACTTTGGTGGGAACTGCCAAAAACGTCAAAGAAGGAGAGAAGCTGCTTTTGACAAAGAAGGTAGATCTACTCTTTCTAGATATGAAACTGCCGGATGGGGAGGGAACGGAACTATTGGATCGATTGCCTCAAAGAGATTTTAAGGTTATTTTCTTCACTGCTCATAAAGACTACGCCTTATCGGCCTTTGAATATGGATCGGTAGATTTTGTGTTAAAACCAATTCAGTTGAAGGATTTGAACAGGGCATTGAAAAAGGTAATAGGTCTTGATCAGAAGTTAGAGGAACATTCAACATCCAATAAGGTCTTGCCCATTCCTCATAAAGAGGGAACCTTATATATAGAAAGAGATAAGATACTTTACTTTCAAGCTTATGGAGAGTATTGCTATTTGGTTACAGAGCAAAAGAAAGAGCTTGTCTCAAGAACTCTGAAAGATATTGAAGACAGCTTGAAGGACAATTCTTTTGTGCGCACCCACCGATCGTATATCGTCAATTTGAACAAGGTTAAATACTACCAAAAGAAAGGACTTAGTCATTTAGTTTTGAGCAATGAGAAGGAAATACCTATTTCTAGAAGAAAGCGACTGGAGATTGCAGAGATCATGAAGTCAAGTCTTTGAGATAGACAATTCTAGAGTTGATAAAACAAATAGCTCATAAGGTTTCTTGCATTCAACTTGAACTATCCTTTAATTTCAAAGAAGTAAAAAATCTTTCCACTAGATAGGACTATTTTAGTAGCAAATTTTTTTCATGTACCAATCTGAATATTATGACAAAGTAGGTGCCTACTATGATGAGGATGCTCCTCAATTTGAGAAGAGGTATTGGGAAAATCAAACCCTTCAAAAGATTAGAAGTAGTTTTCGAGAAGAAACAGAGGTATTTCAGTTCAATAATATGCTTGAAATTGGTTCTGGTCCGGGAGTAGATCTAAGCTATTTTGCTCAAAAGTATCCGCAGAAGAAGGTTTATGGAATTGATATTTCTGAAGGGATGGTTAGTTATTCGAAATCTCAGTTCCAAAAACATCAACTAACCAATATAGAATTGCATGTTGGAACGGTTGAAGATCTATCATCTCTATTCTCTGATACTAAGTTTGATCTGATCTATATCTATTTTGGGGCACTTAATACTGTCGAAAGTCTTTCAGAGGCTGCTGATTACCTAAAAAATCAATTGAATCCAGGTGGGAAGATTGTGGTTACTGTTATCAATAAATGGTACTTCATGGGAATGTTCTTGCCTTTGTTAAAATTGAGGTTTAAGACTGCTTTTAAGCGATTGCAAAAGACTTGGGGTGGCTATTCTCCCAAACGAACTCTTGAGAGTAAGTGCTACTCTCCTTCGGATGTAAGAAAAGCCTTCAATGATTTGAAATTATTGAAAAAAAGAGGGTATTCAATCCTTTACCCGGCTTGGTATCAAGATACATTGAGAGAAAAGATGGGAAAGTTTTCAAACTTTCTCTGGAAGGCAGATCGCTTATTTAATAAAACTCCATTTTGGAGCTGTGGGGAGTACACTCTTTTTGTTTTCTCTAAAGATCAATAGGAGTCTAGATCTCCAAAATATCTAAGGGTATCTTCTAAAGAGTGCATTTCTTTCTGAAGTTGGCTTTGAATCTCAGGATAGTTACTTCCCAATTGAATATTCGATTGAAAGGCTTCTTTCACCGCTTGTGTTAATCCTGAGCTAGACATATCGATTTGGTTGATCTCCTTTCCTAGAATGTTATTCAATCTGTTGGCAAAATCAGCCTGAGTAAGACTTTCAGGATGGAAGATGTTTAGAACTCCTCTTTGCTTGATGGGTATCAACTTATCAACAGATCTAGCAAGATCTCTTACATCAATAAAGCTCATTTGATTCAAGCCCTCTCCATATTGAGGTACTTTTCCTTGCCTCTTAATAGGATCTATATAATTCCATTTAAACCAACTTCCTTTTCCAATAACCCAAGGAACTCTGAGCATTAAAATATCCATTTGTCCTTTTTCTATTTCTCTTAGAAACACTTCTTCAGCCTTGATATACTCTCTTGCAAAGGAAATAGGGGATAGAGGACAATCTTCTGTTATCTTCTTACCAATTCTATTTCCGTACATTAAGCTTCCTGATAGGTAGATGAGTCTAGGCGGATTTGCCATTCTTTTTATCTGGTCCAATAGCTTCTTATTGGCCTTTTTCCCTTTACCGGCCATTAGTCTCCTTCCAATTCTACCTAGCCTTCCTGTTCTGTATCTTGCTGCATGAATGATCAATTCAGGTGAGTATGGTAAGTCGCTTAGGGTCAGATTATATAAGTCTTTCTTAATTATATGAACATTGGGGAAATCTTTCTTCACTTTAGACTTATTCTCCAAAGCCATAATGGACAGGTCACTTCGTTGAGAAAGCTCATGAAGTATCTCTCTTCCAATGAAACCACTTGCACCTAGAACTAATATTTTCATTCTGATGTTTTTTGAAGTTCATCCAGCTTAGAGAGGAGTTTCTGCTGATAGTTGGCAGGATGGTTCTTAGAGTGATACAAGGTAGTTTTAAATGCAAGATCGTATTCTTCAGCTGGGAATCCTTTTTTTGTCCACTTTCGTCTCCATTTCTTATCTGTCCAATTCATCAGCACCTTATTCCAGCTATTTGCAATCGGACCAAAGATGAACTCTGCAGCCCTTTTAAATAAAGAGGAATTATCAAATATGCGTTCTGAAGGAAAAAAGGCTTGGTAATTATTGGGTAAATAATTTTTCCGCCATGCGTTATCCTTCAAGAATTTCACATACATTCCTTTACCGGCAACGGCTTTCAAACTACTGACCTCTATGGCAGTATAAAGATTTTGCTCTTCTATGGAACAATGGTCTTCGTCAATGAAATAATTCATGCAGAATCGATGCTGCAAGTTGAAAAGGAAGGTGAGCTTCTTGAAAAGATGCAATAATGTTCTGCAGAACCACAAGCTGTTTTTAGAGGTAATTATGAAATAGTCGAAGTCGTATTCTCTTTTTGCAAAACCTTTGGATAGTGCGCCTGAAATGCCCACAAAACGAACAAAGGGAAATTGGAAGATGAACTGTCCGTACTTCTCAGCCAAAGGAAGAAGTTTCTTTGCTCTCTCTTCACCTTCTAATCTATGCCTTACTAAATCTTCAACCTCATTATTTATTGAATAGTACTTATCATATGAATGGACTTTATTTAGATCGTGGAGTTGATCCAGGATCAGACGAATATCCTCTAATGTACATACCATGGTGCAGTTGAAATGGATCTCATTCACCTTCAGTGGATAGCTAAAGGAAGAGTAGTAGTGAAGCACAGCCTTTACTGCAGCATGAAGCGATATGATACTTTTCTCTTTCATACTGATTCTTTAACTGGACCTTGGTTGATTCCACTTTCTGAGCTAGCACTATCAAGAACTTTCCGATATGATTGCAAGGTTTCTCTAGCTGCGTTCTTCCAAGTATAAGTGGTCTTCACTAATTCATATAACTTCTCAGAGGGGGCAGAATTGGATGCTTTCCTTACAGACTCTAGGATGGATGATGGATCGGAAGGATCGCAATAGATCACTTCTTCTTGGAAATACTCCTTTGTATCTCCACCCTTGGTGATCACTAAGTTACAATGATGAAAGGCAGCTTCAAGACTGCTTAGTCCGGTTGTTTCGCAAAAACTTGGTAAAATATGAACATTGGCTTTCTTGTACTCCTGAGTCAATTCCTCTAGTTCAAGAAATCCCACAAATTCAATGTTAGGCGCAGCCTCCTCTTTACACTTTGAAAGATAGGCTTGATGATTCGGGGCAGCCTTGCCAATAAGTTTTAATCGAAATTCTGTGTTGTTAAGCGCTCTTATCAAATTCAACTGATTCTTATTCCCTTCAATCCTTGCAACACAGATCACTAGATCCTTCTCCTTTTGAACATCTGATTCAAACTTATCATATTGTTTTAGATCAATGCCATTGGGAATAGGAGTGTAGGGGAAAGGTGAACCAAGATAGGACTCCAATCGTCTGTATTCACTTACTGAGTTGGGTAAGAGTAGGGTGGCTCCTTTGGCAATCTTATTCATAGACCTCTTATGTCCCAACCATAAGTATGAGGTTGAATTGATCTTTTCACCATTCTTGATCCAGCGACCTATTACTTTAAGGTATTCAATGGAATCCTTTGAGAAGAAAAACTTCAACCATTTAAGCATACCTCCTCTTTGTTCTTTTTCAAATGCTGTATAATCTAAAAAGATGGTTGAAACTACATATGGTTTATTGCATTGCATGGCATGTATGAGGATATCTGCCGGACGAATGATATTGAAAAAATGGATCAGATCGTAAGCTGAGTAATCTATTTCTTCATTGCACAGCTTTATATCCACATTTACGCCTATTGTTTTCAAATATTTAGCTGTACCAAAAATTTGCACGGAATCTCCACCAAATCCACTGTAGAGTGTAGCTCTTGAGATGAATAGTACTTTCATGAGCCGATTGATTTAGTGAAGTTGAGATCCTTGAAAACAGGAGTAAAGACTAGTATCCAGATCATGTATTCATAGCCGTTGTTGATATAACTTCCAGTTAGTTGGTAAATGAAGAGGAAAAGGAACAGCCACAGTCTGAATGGGTTGGAGTATACTTGGGT
>JAUIGQ010000187.1 GCA_030429925.1 Bacteroidia bacterium
ACATGTTTGACTTCTTGGCGAAAAACCAATTCCAGAGAGAGTTAATTTTGATTGAAAGAAAAAAGGCAAAAATATGACTTTTATGTCAGTGGTTGAAGTTTGGGATTTATTAAGGGTAGATTTGGATCATAAAAATAAATCAGAACCAATTTTTAAACTGAAAACAATGAAACGATTAAGCCTAATACTTGCCTTTTTGACAATAGGTTTTGCTGCATTTGCACAAGATGCTACGACTAAAGTAGAAGCTGCCGGAGGCGCAGAGATGGATTTTGAAACTGAGGTGATCGACTACGGAACAATCACTCAAAATGCGGACGGAGTCAGAACTTTCAAATTTACCAATACAGGGAGTCAACCATTGATCATCTCCAATGCAAAAGGATCTTGCGGATGTACTGTTCCAACCTGGCCAAAGAAACCAATCAATCCGGGAGAAACCGGCGAGATCAAGGTAAAGTATGCCACTAATAGATTAGGACCCATCAATAAATCTGTAACTGTTAATTCAAACGCAGCTGGCGGAACAAAGGTCTTAAGGATCAAAGGAAATGTGATCGAAAAGAAAACAACTCCTACGAAAGAAGCCTCTGAAATGGCTCCTATCGCTAAGTAATAAAAGACAATTTGCATATAAACCCTCTTCGAAAGAAGGGGGTTTTTTTATATCCCGTTTGAATTTTCATTTTATAGATGGAAATTTGTCGCTTAAATTCACACTTATGCCAAAGATCTCAATACGCGGTTTGCACATGCCGGAATCTCCGATAAGGAAACTTGTTCCTTTCGCAGAAAAAGCTAAAGAAAGAGGAGTTGAAGTAATTCACCTGAACATTGGACAGCCGGATATTAAAACGCCAGAGGTTGCTATCCAAGCGATCAAAGCCATCAATATGTCAGTAATAGAATACAGTCATTCTGCCGGTAATGAATCCTACAGAAAAGCTTTGGCTAAGTATTACGACAAGATCAGTCCGGGAATTACACATGAAAATATTCTGATCACCACCGGTGGATCGGAAGCTTTGTCCTTTGCTTTTACAGCATGTTTCAACCCTATGGATGAGGTGATCATTCCTGAGCCATTCTATGCAAATTACAATGGATTTGCAGATTCAACAGGAGTGAGTGTTGTTCCTATTCACTCAGATATTGAAAATGGTTTTGCTCTTCCACCCATTGAAGATTTTGAAAAGAGTATTTCTCAAAAGACTAAAGGGATCTTGATCTGTAATCCGGGAAATCCAACCGGATATCTGTATAAGAGAGAGGAATTAGAGAAATTGCGAGATCTTGCTAAGAAGTACGACCTCTTCTTATTTGCAGATGAAGTATACAGGGAATTCTGCTATGATGGAAAAGAGCATGTATCTCTATTGAACCTTGATGGAATAGATGACAATGTGATCGTTGTTGATTCTGTTTCTAAAAGATACAGTATGTGCGGCGTAAGAATAGGAGCCTTGATCAGCAGAAACAAAGAGATCCTTTCCACGGTTTTGAAATTGAGCCAATCTAGATTGAGTCCACCTTCTCTTGGACAAATTGCTTCAGAAGCCGCACTAAATACTCCTGACTCCTATTTTGAAGAGGTCATTCAAGAATATGTTGAAAGAAGGAACATCTTGGTGGAAGGATTGAATAGTATTGATGGGGTGTTCTGTCCATTGCCCGGAGGAGCATTTTATGCTGTAGCTCAATTACCTGTCAAAGACTGTGATGACTTCTGCAGATGGATGCTGGAGGATTTTGAATTAAACGGACAAACAGTAATGATGGCACCTGCCAGTGGTTTCTACTCTGCCCCAACCATGGGTAAGCAAGAGGTGAGACTGGCCTATGTTCTTAGTAAGGAAAAGCTGAAAGCTGCGGTTAACATACTAAGAGAAGGATTAAAAAAATATCAAGAAGTTCACGCAGAAGCAATGGTTTAGGTTAAGCCTCAACTTTGCTTTTTAATTGCTTAATAAAGTTCATGGCATCTTCCTCCTCTTCAAAAACCTTTGTAGGATAAAGTTGCTTGGTCTTGTTGATATGATACTCTAGCTCAATTCTATGAGCTAGATTCTTTATAACAAAGGCTTCTCCCTTCTTTAACTTTGTTCTTTCGTGCGCTTGAAAGGGAATCTTAGCATCATTGGATGCAGTATTTGATTCATGAAAGATATTGATGAAATACCCCCCTTCAGGTAGGAGCTGCTTATACAATTCTAGATTTTCCATTAGTGATTCTTTATCAATGAAAGCGTTGGGCTTAACATTGATCTTAAGCACATCCTTATCAAGCTTCTGGATCCTTGAAATAGATGTCTCATATAAGTCTAATGAAAGCAACCATCTAGTAGCTTCCTCTTCATTATCAAAGATCTTTACAGGGTGAGGCAGGTCAAAGTACTTCTTGTAAAAATTGGTTTCAATTCTTTGTCCCATATTCTT
>JAUIGQ010000071.1 GCA_030429925.1 Bacteroidia bacterium
CCCTCAGATCTCAAGATCGTGATCACCGGTTTGGGAAGGGTTGCCAGTGGGGCGAGGGAGATATTGGAAAGCTTGCAATTAGAAGAAGTGAATTCTCAAGAAATACTCAGCTCCAAACCTTCCAGAGCACAGTTTGCTCAACTTACAGTGGAAGATTATTTTAAGAAGCAGGGTGGAGAAGCCTTTGAGAGGACTGAAGTCTATCAGCACCCTGAAAGGTTTGAAAGCGATTTTTTCAAATATGCACAAGCAGCTGATATATTCATTCCTTGTCATTATTGGGACGATAGAGGTCCTGGTATTATCTCTAAAGAGGAGCTGGCACATCCTGATTTTAATTTGAAAGTAATTGCCGATATCAGTTGTGATATAGCTGATCCTATTGCATCAACCTTGCGACCTTCCACCATAGAAGACCCCATTTATGAAGTTAATAAGAAGAGTGGGGAAGAGGTGAGCGAAAGTTCTGAAGAAACGGTGAGCGTTATGGCAGTTGATAATTTGCCTTGTGAGTTGCCTAGAGAAGCCTCTACAGATTTTGGTGAAGCCTTATTAGAGCATATTCTGCCTTGTCTTTTGGAGGAAGATCCCGATCAGGTAATTGAAAGGGCAACCATTGCCAAAGGTGGAAAGTTAATGCCCAATTATGCCTATTTGCAGGATTATGTGGATTCAGGAGTCTAGATATTGGGCCAATCTAATTGCGAATATCAGCCTGACAAGCTGCTATAAATTCTTTAACCTACTAATCGTTTGAGCCGGGTTTTCCGATCCAAATACAAAACTTCCGGCTACCAGTACATCTGCTCCGTGTTCTACTAATTTTGCCGCATTCTTGTCGCTTACTCCACCATCGATCTCGATCAAGGTATTGGTGTTCTGAGAGATGATCATCTCCTTCAATTCTGAGACCTTTCTATAGGTGTTCTCTATGAATGATTGTCCTCCAAATCCCGGATTTACCGACATCAAGCAAACGATATCTATCTCACTTAGGGTATCTTTCAATAGGTGTACGGGAGTGTGAGGGTTCAAAGCAACTCCTGTTTTCATTCCAGCCTCCTTGATCGCTTGAAGTGTTCTATGCAAGTGAGTACACGCTTCGTAATGAACGGTTAAATGGTCTGCACCAGCCTTCTTGAAATCTTCTATATAACGATCGGGTTCCACGATCATCAAATGAACATCAAATGGCTTGGTTGATAATGGCTTAATGGCTTTGATGATAGGCATCCCAAAAGAAATATTGGGAACATATACTCCATCCATTACGTCAATATGATACCAGTCGGCATCTGAATTATTGATCAGAGCACAATCTGCTTGCAGATTGGAAAAGTCTGCGGATAGAATGGAAGGAGCAACTAAGTGGGCCATTTTTTCCGCAAAAATAGTCTTTTGATTTATCCTAAATAAGTTTTTAGGACTTCACATTTCCCATTGATCTTTAATCGCCTGACAGCCTTCTCTTTAATCTGTCTGACTCTTTCCCTTGTGAGGTTGAAGATGGTTCCTATCTCTTCAAGACTTCTTTGAGGTCTTCCATTTAATCCAAAGAACATACGGATAACTTCAGCTTCTCTTTTGGGAATAGATATGAGCATGGATTCAATTTCAGAACGCAGAGATTCGTTTACCAGTTCATTGTCGGGGTCCGGTGTATCTTCATTGCTCATTAGTTCATACATGGTGCTGCTATCCTCGTCAGAAGAGATAGGAGCATCCATAGACACATGTCTTTTGCTGTTCTTCATGGATATTTTTACATCCAGTTCAGGAAGGTCTAGCATTTCAGCGATCTCATGCTCTTGAGGCTCTCTTTCATATTCCTGCTCTAACTCATTGAATGCTCTTCTAACCTTATTGATCGCTCCGATCTTATTGAGGGGAAGTCGAACGATCCTAGATTGTTCAGCAAGTGCTTGCAGTATAGATTGTCTGATCCACCAAACTGCATAAGAGATAAACTTAAATCCTCGAGTCTCATCAAATCTCTGTGCTGCTTTGATCAAACCCAGATTTCCTTCGTTGATAAGGTCGGGTAGACTTAGGCCTTGATTCTGATACTGTTTGGACACAGATACGACGAATCGGAGGTTCGCTTTGGTTAATTTTTCTAGTGCTTGGGCGTCTCCCTGCTTGATCCTTCTGGCAAGTTCCACTTCTTCTTCTGCGGTGATCAGATCAACGCGTCCTATTTCTTGGAGGTAGCGATCAAGGGAGACAGTTTGTCGATTAGTTATACTCTTACTGATCTTGAGTTGTCTCATATTCCCTATGAATTGGTTAGTAAAATTGGTTAGTAATTAAAGACTTGGTAGATAAGTCCTTATAAAAATAGAGAAAAAATAGCTACATCTGTAGATTATTATTTAGAAGGGTTCTAAATAAAAAAAGCCTCTCCGATTTGATCGAAGAGGCTTTCTAACTGTTTCAGAATAAATTAGTTCTGCTGTTCCGGCTTTGGCAATAATGCCTTTCTGGAAAGTTTGAACTTTTTGGTCTTTGGGTCGATGGCAACCAACTTAACATCAATCACATCACCTTCTTTCAGCTCATCTTCTACTTTTTCTACTCTTTTGTGAGCAATTTCAGAGATGTGCAGTAATCCGTCCTGACCCGGCAAAATTTCTACGAAAGCGCCAAAGGCAACAATTGATTTAACCTTTCCGCTGTAAGTCTCACCAACCTCAGGAACCGCTGTAATAGCTTTGATCCTGGCAACCGCTGCATCAGATCCTTCTTGATCTGTAGATACAATATCGATCACCCCTTGGTTATCTACTTCTTCCAATACAATAGTGGTACCCGTCTCTTCTTGGATGGCTTGAATGATCTTTCCACCCGGTCCGATAACCGCACCTATCATGTCTTTAGGAATGGTCAATTGAATGATCCTTGGAGCATTAGGCTTGTAGTTGTTTCTAGGTTCAGAAATGGTTTTGTTCATTTCACCTAGAATATGCATTCTACCGCCATTGGCTTGATGCAAAGCTTCTTTCAATACTTGGAATGAAAGTCCGCTGATCTTGATGTCCATCTGACAAGCGGTGATCCCATCTTTAGTACCGGCAACTTTAAAGTCCATATCGCCCAAGAAATCTTCATCTCCCAAGATATCAGAAAGAACGGCATAATCTCCATTCTCTCCGCTGATCAATCCCATTGCAATACCTGATACTGCTTTAGGCATTTTGATACCTGCATCCATAAGAGCTAGTGAACCTGCACATACTGTTGCCATGGATGAAGATCCATTGGATTCAAGTATATCAGAAACTACTCTTACTGTATAAGGGTTCTCAACTCCTGTTGGGATCATTGGCTTCAAGGCTCTCATGGCCAAGTTACCGTGACCAACTTCTCTTCTGCCCGGACCTCTGTTTGGTCTTGCTTCACCTGTAGAGAACGATGGGAAATTATAGTGAAGAATGAATTTATCTGAATCAACGATCACTGCTCCGTCTATTCTTTGCTCATCCATCTTACTTCCTAAAGTAACAGAAGTCAATGATTGAGTTTCTCCTCTTGTGAAAACCGCTGATCCGTGTGAGCCGGGAAGGTAGTCAACTTCAGACCAGATAGGTCTAACTTCATCTAGCTTTCTACCATCTAATCTCAATTTTTCTTTTAGCACACAGTCTCTAACTGCTGCTTTCTGAACTTTCTTGAAATACTGAGTGAGTAGGAATGAATTCTCAGAGATCTCTTCCTCTGAAAGAGTTGCCAAGAATTCATCTTTAACCACTTTGAATCTAGCCGCTCTCTCGTGTTTATCAGCTAAGCCATCTTTGGCAATTGCATAAAAACGATCGTAAGCAAATGACTGGATCTTGCTCAATAGATCTTCATTTGACTTTTCATGATTGTATTCTCTTTTTGGATTTGCAGTTGGAACTTTAGCTGCAAGATCCAATTGAGCTTGACATTGTTTCTGAATTTCCTTGTGAGCATTTTCAATAGCTTCCAGCATTTCCTCTTCTGAAACCTCTTTCATTTCACCTTCAACCATTACTACGCTATCCATAGTTCCGGCAACCATAAGGTCAATATCTGCATCATTTAGCTGATCAAGGGTTGGATTGATCACCCAAGCTCCATTCACCCTTGCTACTCTAACTTCAGAAGTAGGTCCGTTGAAAGGGATATCAGATACTGCGATTGCTGCAGAAGCTGCCAGACATGCTAAAGCATCCGGTAGTACATTTTCCTCTGCAGAGATCAAAGAAATTTGCAGTTGTGTTTCTGAGTGATAATCACTCGGGAATAATGGTCGAAGAGCTATATCTACTAATCTTGATACCAAGATCTCTGCATCAGAAGGTCTAGACTCTCTTTTTAAGAATCCACCTGGGAAACGACCAATTGCTGAGAATTTTTCTCTATAATCTACCATCAATGGTAGGAAATCAACATCCTCATTGGCTTCTTTTACTGAAACCACTGTAGCCAATAGCATGGTTTTACCCATCTTTAGCACTACAGATCCATCTGCTTGTTTTGCCAATTTCCCTGTTTCCAGTTCGATCGATCTTCCATCCGGAAGCTGAATTGTTTGTGTTATTGCTTGTTGTGACATTTATTTTCTAAGTATAATTAAAAG
Source organism: Bacteroidia bacterium (assembly GCA_030429925.1). Lineage (GTDB taxonomy): Bacteria > Bacteroidota > Bacteroidia > Flavobacteriales_E > Vicingaceae > UBA1494. Next base: position 4,604 of record JAUIGQ010000071.1, read on the forward strand.
AAAAGGGGGACTGTTTTTCAAATGTCCCCCCTCTATATGAAATGTTATTTTGTTTGCTCCAAAGAGCCCTGATGCTTACTTTCTGATACCAAGCTCTTTGATCAGCTCTCTGTATTTTAAGATATCCTTGTTCTTAAGGTAATCTAGTAATCTTCTTCTTTTACCAACCAATGATACCAAAGCTTTCTCTGTTGCAAAGTCTTTTTGGTTCTCTTTTAAGTGAAGAGTCAAATGGTTGATCCTCTCTGTGAAAAGAGCGATTTGAGCTTCAGTTGCACCGCTATCCATCTTGCCTTTTCCGTACTTTTCAAAGATGGCTTGTTTCTTCTCCGATGTTAAGGTCATATTCTTTATTTCTTGCGATAAATTTTGAGGCTGCAAATGTAGTAAAATTTATTAATTCTCACACTACTTTTTTAGCATTCTCAATAATTGAGACAATTTGCTTTTCAGATTCTTACGTTCAACAATGAAATCTAAGAATCCGTGTTCTAAGAGGAATTCTGATCTTTGAAATCCTTCGGGTAGATCTTTTCCGATGGTTTCCTTAATAACTCTTGGACCTGCAAAGCCGATCAATGCTTTTGGTTCTGCGAAATTCATATCTCCCAACATGGCAAAAGAAGCCGTAACACCGCCGGTTGTTGGATCGGTAAGAAGGGAGAGGTAAGGGATCTTTGCTTCAGCCAATTGAGCCAGTTTTGCAGAGGTTTTTGCCATTTGCATTAAGGAAAAGGCAGCCTCCATCATTCTTGCTCCACCGGATTTTGAGATCATCAAAAAGGGCATATCGTGCTTCAGGCAATAATCAATAGCCCTGGCGATCTTTTCACCAACCACAGAACCCATTGACCCGCCAATGAAGGCAAAATCCATACATGCAACCATCAGTTTTTGATCGTCAACCAGACCATGTGCTGTTCTTACTGCATCCTTCAATTTGGTCTTTTCCTGACTGGCTTTGATCCTCTTGGTGTATTCTTTAGTGTCCTTGAATTTTAGTGGATCTGCAGAACTTAAGCTCTTGTTGATCTCAGAATACTTTCCATTGTCGAAAATGATCTGAAAATAAACTTCAGATCCTACTTTCTCGTGATACTCACATTCCGTACAAACGAACATATTGTTCGCATGATCCTCTTGTGGGAGAACATTATTGCATTCCGGACATTTATACCATAACCCTTCAGGAGTTTCCTTCTTCTCCTGAGTAGGAGTTAGGATACCTTCTTTAATCCTTTTAAACCAACCCATAAAATCTTATCTAGCGACTAAAATTAGCAAATGCTTACCTCTTCGGCAAGATATACATCTTGAATAGCATTCAATAGATCTACACCTTCGTTCATTGGACGCTGGAATGCCTTTCTTCCTGAGATCAATCCGTGTCCACCTGCTCTCTTATTTACAACCGCAGTAGTTACTGCTTCAGCAAGGTCAGATGCACCTGAAGAGGCTCCTCCTGAATTGATCAATCCCGCTCTGCCCATATAACAATTCGCTACTTGGTATCTGCAAAGATCAATTGGGTGATCAGAAGATAGTTCTGAATATACCTTAGGATGTGTCTTTCCAAAATTGATGGCATTATACCCTCCGTTCAATGTGGGTAGTTTCTGCTTGATGATATCAGCCTGAATGGTAACTCCCAAATGATTTGCCTGAGCAGTCAGGTCTGTTGCTGTATGATAATCAACTCCATCTTTTTTGAAGTCGCTGTTTCTCAAATAACACCAAAGAATAGTTGCCATGCCTAACTCATGTGCTCTTTCAAAAGCTTCAGCGATCTCAACGATCTGTCTGTTGCTATCATCAGAACCAAAATAGATCGTAGCTCCAACAGCTGTAGCACCTAGGTTCCAAGCTTCGTCAACAGATCCGAACATGATCTGAGAATAAGTATTCGGATATGTCAATAGTTCATTGTGATTCAGCTTTACAATGAACGGGATCTTGTGAGCGTATTTTCTGGATGTTGCAGCCAATACTCCAAAGGTGGAAGCAACCGCATTACATCCTCCTTCAATGGCAAGCTTTACTATATTTTCAGGGTCGAAATAGATAGGGTTGGGAGCAAAAGACGCACCTGCAGAATGCTCTATACCTTGATCTACAGGTAAAATAGAAACATATCCGGTTCCACCCAATCTTCCATTTCCGTAGATCGCTTGCAGACTCCTTAATACTTGAGGAGATCTGTTGGTATCCTTGAATACTCGGTCTACAAAGTCAGGACCGGGTAAATGGATCATTTCCTTGCTAATGGTTTTGCACTCATGCTTTAACAGATGGTCACGCTCTGACCCTAAAAGTTCTTCGATTTTTGTAATTGACATCTTTATTGCTGGTTAAAAAAGCGAGGGCAAAGCTAATGATTTTCTATTGGTAGAAAAGAATGAAAAAGGACTTTGTCAATCTACTAGAATGGGTAACCAATACCAAAGTTCAGATTGGTTCTATTCCAGTACAATTTTAGCATATTTGGATCAGACTTGCTAGGATCCTTGAATGGAGCGGCAAAATCAAACCTTAAGATGAAGAAAGAGAAGTTCAATCTAAGTCCGGCTCCAAGACCAACGGCTGTTCCATCCCAGATCTTACCAGCTTTGAATGCGGTCTCTTCAGGAGCATTCTCTATCTGATAGTTCCAAATATTTCCCATGTCCATAAATGCTGCTCCTTCAAATACATCGGTAATAGGGAATCTATATTCAAAATTGGCTTGAAGACTCATATTACCGATCTGATCAACATTGCTCTCTGAGGATTCAGGCAGTGTACCCGGACCAAGATCTCTGGCCAACCATGCTCTGATCCCATTGGCACCGCCGGCATAAAAACTCTTTTCAAAAGGCATGGCTACGCTATTTCCGTAGGGCATACCTAAGCCGGTTGCAAATCTGTATACCATTGTATTGTAGCGAAATCTTTGATAGAATCTGAAGTCGATATCCGATCGAATATATTGAGCATAACGAATACCGGCAATATTCTTTGAGCCATCTTCATTGGTTTCAAGATTGGCATTGCTGGTGACCAGCGAAAGGAAGTTTCCGGCAGGCTCCAAATTGAAACGGAAAAAGAACTCATTCTTGATCTTATCATCTAATTGTGTATTGATGATGTAACTATATACAGTAGCTAAGATCAGGTTATCGGTATATGAATTCCTAAGAAATGGATTATCTATATCTTCTAAAGCTTGATCGAACTCATCACTTCTATCCAGTTTGATGTAGGAGAATTCAAATGGTGAGAGGATATGGGTTTTGGTTACGGTCTCATTCCAGGAGTAAGACATATAGGTATTGGTGATGTTCCGACTGAAGTCAGGTCTTCTCTGATAATTATAGGAGACACTGAAAGTTGTGCTTGGTCGGCCCCTGGGAGAGAATTTATCCATATCAACCGGCAGTAAGAACCTCGGAACTCTAAGGCTGATCTCCGGTCCAAACTCAATGGTGTTAAAGGGTAGTTCTTGAACCACCACTTCATCTTCCTGATTGGTCAACAGTTGCTGTGCTTCAATACCACCACTTAATTTGATCTGCAGTAACTCTGCCCCTCTGAATGTATTTCGGTTTTGTATAGATATATCACCATTGATCCCTAGGTTTCCACCATTGTTGGTGCCTTCTGTAAGCAGGGTATAGGCCCTTTGTTTTCGTGGATTCAGGTCAATGAATACCAATAAGGTTGGTTCGGGAGTAGAATAATCATATTCATATTTTATGCTCACATAGGAGAAAACGCCAAGGGAGGAAAGCATGCGATACGTAGCTTCCTGATCTTCCAGTCTGAAGAGTTTACCCGGTCTGATAAAGATGGCTCTGCTAATTACTTTATATCTGAATTTCTTTTCACCGATCTCAGTAAAGATGAGATCATCTAAAAGGGTAGTATCTGAAATGCCGCTTCTTGCCGTTCTTTCGTCGAAGTCCATTCTTACATATACCTTGCTGATGTGATAGACTTCATGAGCACTTTCAACAATTGAGTCGCTGCCAACCACTTCTTCCTTGTTCTTTATGCTCAATGTGAGCTCTGCAGTTTTATAGGCTTTGGACGTATCGGCTTTGAATACCACAAATTCTCTGGAGAAATCGTAGTAGCCCATATTCTTCATTAACTTTTCTATCCTTACCCTTTCATCTTTCATGGCCTCAAGATCAAAAGGCTTGTTTACCTCTACTGCAGACTTGCCAATGCTTTCCATATATAGTTTTCGCATCCTTTCGGAAGGAATTTCATAATCCATCTTGCTAATGGTATATCGCCTTCCTTTTTGGATCTTGTATTTAACTATGGCATTCTTCTTTGTGATCTTACTCTTGAATCCAACATTGTTCTCATAGTATCCTCGATTTGCCAGGTACTTGTTCATCAGTTGAGTACTTTCATCATGAAGCAAGGAATCGTAAATGACAGGTGGCTCGCCCATCTTCTCTTTGATCTTGCTATCTTCTTTGTTGTAGTATAAGTTGTAAACCCCCAAATAGATCTTAAACAGTCCTAATAACTTCCTATTGGGTTTCTGTTTGGAAAGGGAATAGAGGTCTTCTTGAAACTTTTTCTCCTTTTGAAAATTGAATGAAATCCTTTTCAATAGACGCTGATCTTCCTCTAGATGCCTGGCCGGACCGCAGGCAAAGAGAAAGGACAAAGCAAGCGAAGCAAAGATCAGCCGGCTAAGTGATAAGGTATTGTACTTCCTTTTTAAGGGAATTTTCATTCTTTTGCGAAGTTAGTATTTCGACCTATGTTTAGTAAGCGTCAAGAAAAATTAATTCGTTCCCTCCAAAATAAGAAGTTCAGAAATGAATTTGGCTTATTTACTATAGAAGGAATGAAATTGTTGGAAGAAGCTTTGAAAAGTTCTGTTGAACTCAATCAGATCTATTGCACTGAAAGTTATGCAGAAAGGCCGGAATTCAATGGACTTCCCCTTGAGATCATTAGTGAAAGAGAGATGGGGAGGATCTCCAACCTCAGCACTCCTCCGGGCATCTTGGCGATTGTTAAGATCCCAAAACCAGCTTTTAAACCTTTAGACCTTATTCTCTACTTAGACGGGATTTCAGATCCGGGAAATATGGGAACCATCATACGAACTGCTGAAGGTTTTGGTGTTAGTCAGTTTGTTCTGTCTAAAGACTGCGTTGAGATCTATTCTCCAAAGGTGGTGCAGGCAAGCATGGGATCTATTTTTAGAACCGCCTTTATTGAGAGGGAGTTGAAAGAGATCCTAAATGAACTAAAGGGGGCTTACCATTTCTATGCGGCTGAAATGAATGGAGAAAACATTTATGAGGCAAGTCTAAAGACACCGGCAATGTTGATCATGGGTAGCGAGTCTCATGGTGTTACAGCTCAAGGCAGAACGGAAGAAATTCAACAATTGAGCATTCCCATTTCAGAGCAATTGGAATCCTTGAATGTTTCCATTGCCAATGCCATCATTCTATCTGAGTTTAAGAGGAGATCTTTGCTTTAATGGCCTTAGCTACCTTCACCCCGTCCATAGCTGCTGAAACAATTCCACCTGCGTAACCTGCACCTTCACCACTAGGATACAGGTTTTCAATTTGAAGATGATTCAAGAGTTGCTGATCTCTTGGAATCTTGATAGGAGAGGAGGTTCTGCTTTCAACCCCAACTACATTTGCTTCTTCAGTAAAATACCCTTTCATTTTCTTTCCGAAGAATTTGAAAGCTTCTCTCAGACTGTTTGAAACAACAGCAGGAAGGATTTCATTCAAATCCTGCTCTTCAATTCCCGGGAAGTAAGAACAATTCGCTAAAGACCCTGAGCTGCTGTTATTGACAAAATCGGTCAATCTTTGCGCAGGGGCGATCTGACCGATCTCTTTTTTGGCATTAGCTGAATCATAGGCTTTCTTTTCAATTTCTGATTGGAACATCAAAGCAGCCAATGGCCCTTTAGGTTGGTATCTTTTCCAGTCCCTTTCATTGATCTCTACTACCATACCTGAGTTGGCAAAAGGGTTGTTCCTTCTTGAAGGCGACCATCCATTTGTAACGATCTCAGCAGGGGCAGTAGCACATGCGGCAATAATTCCTCCAGGACACATACAAAAAGAATAAACTCCCTTTTGTTCTACTTGCTTCACCAATCGATAGGAGGCAGGAGGGAGGTATTCTGAATAATGCTTTCCGTATTGGATCTGATTGATCAATTCCTGAGGATGCTCCACTCTCACTCCTAAAGCAAAGGGTTTTGCTTCTATCTGAATAGCGTTTTGGTGCAAGAGATAGAAGATGTCTCTAGCCGAATGACCTGTAGCTAGGATCAATTGGTTGGACTTGATCCACTCATTTCCTTTGATCTGTATCCTGTGGATCTTATTTCCTCTGACTTCAAGGTCGCTGAGCCTGCTTTCAAAATGAACTTCACCACCACAAGCGATTATGAACTCTCTCATATTCTCTATCAATGCAGGAAGTTTGTTGGTGCCAATATGCGGATGAGCATCTACCATGATCTCTTTCTTCGCACCGAATTGAACCAAGGTTTGCAGAATAAGATCAACTTCTCCTCTTTTTTTGGAGCGAGTGTAAAGCTTTCCATCTGAATAAGTGCCGGCACCTCCTTCCCCAAAACAGTAGTTGGAGTCAGGATCCACGATCTGTTCTTTGTTCAATTTTGCCAGATCGCGCCTTCTTTCCTTCACCTTCTTCCCCCTTTCAAAAACAACTGGTTTTAGGCCCTGAGCAATGAGTTCAAGGGCACAGAACAAACCGGCCGGTCCCGCCCCAATAATATGTGCCTCTTCCGCTGAAGAAACATCAGAATGTCTGTAATAAGGTTCATAATCTTCTAACTTCTCTGAGGTGCTGAACTCTAATCTAAGATTGTAAACAGCTTTTTTGGAGCGAGCGTCCAAGGATCGCTTGAGTATTCTTGCATCCTTTAGATCGGAAATTGGAATGCCGCTATTCTCGCTGCAAAGCCTGATGATGTTCATCTTTCCCTCTACTGCATCTTCCAAGGAAGCTGCTACTTTAGGACTTACTCTTATGTCGATCTGTTGATTCATTGATGGTGCAAAGTTATACTATGCTTGGCTTTGGTTTTCTCTTCCTACATTTGAAATCATAATTAATTCTTTATGAGCATGATGAGGGCAATTCTACTCAAACTTCTATTAATGATAGCTTTTCAATTTCAAGTAACATTGGTTGAAGCACAATCAAACAACATCTTGCAGCTTGTTGATACTGTTCAGATCATGTCTTTTAACTTGCTCAATTATAGTAATGAAGGGATTGACGGCTGCACTAGTTCAAATAATAGTGCTGGCACAAAATTACTTGGTTTGAGGAATTTGGCTCTCAACAACGATTATAAGACAGATATATTTGTCTTCAATGAGGTCTCTGCTAACAGCTCAACTGCTGTATCAGAACTAGATTATATTATCAATAGATCATCCAAAAATTATGATCATTTATCCTTGCAAAAAGGTGCTTTGCAAGCCAACGACAATTCAAGTACGGCCAATTTGATCTTTTGGAATACCGCGAAATTCGAGCTTCACAGCAGTGATTTTATAGAATTTGACAATAACAACGGTCCATTAGTTCGTGTAATTGATCATATTCGTTTGTATTATAAGGACAGTGACCTTCCAAAACATAATGATACCATTTTCCTCAATCTTTTTATAGCACATTTTAAGGAGGGAAATACATCTATAGATAGGAGTGAGAGAGAAGCTTCGGCAACTGCTTTAATGACTTATATTGATAGCAATAATCTGAGAGGAAATAATATCTTGATGGGTAGTTTGAGTTTTTTCAATTCATCTGAAAATGGTTATCAAAAGCTGACCAACTATCCTGATACCGCATTAAAATTCATAGATCCACTTAATACTGCGGCGAATTGGTCAAATAATTCGAATTACGCCATGCTACATACTGCTTCAACACGTGCAACAAGCGGATGTGGACTTTCAGGTGGATTGAATGATCGATTTGATTTTATCTTGGGTTCTCAAAGTATTATGAATGGATCAGATAGTATCAAGTATGTCGATAGCTCCTATCGTGTTTTTGGTCAGGATGGATTGCATTTCAATAAATCATTGACTGATACTCCAATAAATACATCAGCTTCCTCTTTTCTTATCAATTTACTTGAGAATATGAGCGATCATTTACCGGTATTGATGGATATTGAAGTAAGGTTATCCCAGACAATTGCCGCGACTTCCTATGATGAAAGAGAAACATCTGTTGGAGATGTTCATTTGGCGCTGAGTAATTTCGGAACATTTGGTAATGCTTTCCGAGCTTATAGCGGTAGTAACCAGCGACCATCCTGTGAGTATCCCTCTAATTCAGGGATAGAACATTTGTTTGAGGGTGGAATATGGATCGGTGGTTATAGAAATGGTTCTTCAATTGTTTCTACTTCAAGCCTAGATGCACCTTTGGGTTATCAACCGGGAAATTATGGGTATGAATTTACATCAGATACTTCTGATAGTATGGTAGAATTATCAAGCCTATCTGCTAGCCCAAATTATAGTA
>JAUIGQ010000072.1 GCA_030429925.1 Bacteroidia bacterium
ATACGGCTTAACGAAGCGGGGGCTCAGGCCGATGCGACTTATTTGTGGACTTCGCCAGAAGATCCTGGTTTTAGCTCCACTGATCCCGGTTTGACCGTCACCCCAGCGGTGACGACCACCTACGAGCTAACGGCCACCAATGAGTGTGGCCCAGTGAGTCAGTCGGTAACGATCTTTGTGGTACAAGATGCCACCGTTGCTATTGAGGGGCCTACTGAAGCTTGCCGAGGCGACAATATTACTTTCAATGCTAGTGGAACAGCTCCTGCCAATGTGCAGCAACTTTTCGAATGGTTGATTGATGGTCAGCCAAGTGGTCAAACAGGCCCAACTTTCAATCTAACGAATATTCAAGCTACTTCAACCATTAGTGTTAACTATACCTACGGACCCAACTGTGGAACCGTAACAGCTTCGCAAGAAGTAACCGTGTTTGATGCACCGATTATCAACTTCGTACCGATTCCAGATACGGTATATAATGGAGAAGAGGTAACCTTAACGGCGCAAGTAATACCAAGTATTGACGGTACAACCTACCAATGGGAAGGCGAGGGTGTTCAGGCACCAGCGGACGGCCCAAGTGTAGTGGTAAGGCCTTTCATTGATGGTGAACAACCAGAACAAGAAACCTTCATTTATACCCTTACCGTTACAACCCCAACCGGTTGTACGGCAACGGCAGCTATCGCGGTATTTGTGCTGAATCCTACACCGAAGATTCCCAATGTCTTTACGCCAAACGGAGATGAATTCAATAATGAATTCAAGGCCTACTTTCCTGGCAATTCTATCCAGATCAGAGAATTCAGGGTATTCAATCGTTGGGGACAATTGGTATATAATGTGAGTAACAATACACCTTGGAATGGCGAGCACAAAGGCAAACCTGCTCCATCAGATGTATACATTTACCACATTATTTATGAATTACCAGGTGGACTTCGAAAAGAAGTGAAGGGAGATGTGACCTTGGCGCGATAAGTGAAGATTCAAAAATCAACCGTAGCGCTGCTATGCTGGATTTTTGAAGCCTTCTTAAAAGAAAAAATAGCGGCGTATTTCAGCGCAACTTATTCTTGACTCTTCACTTATTCATCTTTCAATGCAATCACTGGCCTTACCCTAGCGGCTTGTAACGCGGGGATTAAACCAGCTACCGTTCCTGCAATAATTAATAATAGGATAGCCCCAATACCCACAGTCAAATTAACGGTGGGATGGTGAAAATTATCCAAATCAGCTTCATTAAGAATGAGTAGATAATCGATACCGCCAATTACGAAAGTACCGGCAATTAGGCCCAAATAGCCCGATATACTTGTCAGAAAGATAGATTCGGTCAAAATCATACTGATGATGGAGCCTGGCGTGGCCCCTAGCGCTTTCCGGATGCCCATTTCCTTTGTTCTCTCCTTTACAACTATGAGCATAATATTACTCACACCAATGATCCCCGCTATGAGTGTCCCTGTGCCTACCACCCATATCAGGGTGGCAATGCCACCAAACAATCCCTGAAACTGTTCAAATTCCTCCTGAGCATTGAAAGAGCCAAATGCTCTATCATCATGGGGAGCAACCTTATGTCTTCTCTTTAAAACTTTCACGATCTTTTCCTCTACCTCTGTTGCAGTGTGCCCTTCTTTTGCAGTAACCGCTAACCATCCAACATAATTGCCGTAATTGAATGCCTTCTGAAAAGTAGAGAAGGGGATATAAATAGTTTGGGAGTCTCTCTCACCTTGGTTGCCTGTCTTTTTTGATTTCCACACACCGATCACTTTGAAGTAAACTCCATTGATCTTAATATTCTGGTTAATGGGGTCGATATTGGAACCAAAGAGAACATCTCTAACATTGGTGCCGATAACAGTTACCTTTCTTTTATCTTCAATATCCAGGTGATTAATGAATCTTCCCTGAAGGATAGACATTGGATTGATATTGGCGATCTGCGGGTGATCTCCCATCACACTGAAATTACCGGCCTTTGTTCCAAAGGAAACATTATTACCTTCTCTATACCCTCTCAATTGGTTTCTTGGCGCTAGATGCTCGATCTCAGGAACCTCATGCTGCAAAGCAATCATGTCTTCGTTCTTCATACTGAACCACCTTCCTTCTGGCAGTCCTGCATAAGGAACGGAAGTCCTTCTGGTCCATATGAAGACTGAATTCGTTGCCATATCACCAAAGTTTCTCAACACACCATTCTCCAGTCCATTTCCTGAACCAAGCATGATAATAAGCATGAAGATACCCCAGAACACACCGAAGGCAGTCAAGAAGGTTCTCATCTTGTTCTTCTTCATGGTGTTGAAGATCTCATCCCATCTATCTGAATCAAATAAGCTCATTATTCGTCTCTCAGTGCTACAATTGGTTTAATGGATGCTGCTTTTCTTGCAGGGATCAATCCGGCCAAAGTTCCTGCAGCGATCAATATTAAGGTGGCGGTGATAGCTACTTGAAAATTGACTTCCGGATTTTGAAAGAATTCAGAATCTGGGGGCACAAAATTGCTAACAAGCTCCACCAGTCCTACTCCTAATACCATTCCTATATATCCTGATACAGAAGTGATCAAGACAGATTCCATGATCACTAGACTAATGATCGACATAGGTGTAGCACCCAGAGCTTTTCTCACTCCGATCTCCTTGGTTCTTTCTTTCACTACGATCATCATAATGTTGCTAATACCCACTATTCCGGCAATGATGGTCATAATACCAATGATCCATATGAACATCCTAATTCCATCAAATAAATTCTGGAATTGTAAGAACCCTTCGATATTGTTCCAAAATCTAATGGCCCTTTCATCTTCAGGGTCAAAATTGTGGATCTCAGCCATTTTTTGGGTGATCTGTTCTACCATGGCTTGGCTTTCCTCAATTCCTGCATCTTCATCCAATGACACCATGAACATATTGATATCGTCACCTCCTTGGTAGATCTTTTGAGCTGTTGAAATAGGGAGGTATAAAACCTCTTGTTCATTTTCACCTCCTTCATCCTCAAAGATCCCTACTACCTTGAAAGGAACTCCATTTACCTCTACATATTTTCCGATTGCTTCTTCATCCTTGAAGAGAGCTTCCTTTACCAAGGTGCCTATGGACGCTACCTTCCTATACTCTTTTACATCAGTCTCATTGATGAATCTTCCCTTGATAGTGAGTGTCTTTTCAATAAATTGATGACCCGGATGAACAGTTCTGATCCCAAAGGATCCGCTTTCATCCTTGTATGAGACAGTATTGCTGAAAAGATAGAATCTACCACTGCTTTCAACCACTCCCGGAAGTCTTTCACTTACCAATTCATAATCAGAATTGTCAAACTGAATGAATCGTCCCGATTTCATTCCTTTATAAGGAATAGATGTTTGTCCGCTAAATACCCAAATACTATTAGTGGCTGTGTCTCTGAAGGTGTTCTTTACACCATTTTGTAAGCCTGTACCTGAGCCTAAAAGAACGATAAGCATGAATATACCCCATGCAACAGAAAAGCCTGTAAGAAAAGTTCTCAGCTTGTTCTTGCTAATGGTATTGAATATTTCTTGCCACTTATCTCTATCAAACATGGCTATCAGCTTTAGCACTAATGATCTGACCGTCTTTAAGTCTTATGACTCTTTCAGTTTTCTCTGCAATATCATTTTCATGAGTAACGATCACCACGGTAATTCCTTCATCATTTATGTTCTTCAATAATTCCATTACTTCGTAGGAAGTAGTAGAATCCAACGCTCCTGTTGGCTCATCTGCCAGTAATACTTTAGGCCGTGTGATCAAAGCTCTTGCTATGGCAACTCTTTGCTTTTGTCCGCCGGAAAGCTCACTTGGCATGTGCTCCGCCCAAGGTCCTAGTCCTACTTTTTCCAGATATTCTAAAGCAAGCTTATTCCTCTCTTTTCTCTTTACCTTTTGATAATAAAGAGGCAGAGCAACATTTTCCATGGCGTTCTTGAAGGAGATCAGGTTGAAAGATTGGAAAACGAATCCCAAGAATCTATTTCTGTATTGAGCTGCTTTGGTTTCGCTAAGGTCTTTGATAAGTTTATTGTCCAGCTTATACACACCTTCATCATAGTTGTCAAGCATTCCAATGATATTCAGCAAAGTAGACTTGCCTGAACCGGAGGAACCCATGATGGAAACCATTTCTCCTTCTTTTATCTCCATGTCAATTCCTTTCAGAACATGGAGTTTGTTTTTTCCTACTTGGTAGGACTTGTGTATGTTTTCGAGGTAGATCACTATCTGCGTAAAGATAATTTTTTATAAGAGATGAATAGTCAACACTTTACAGACGGTTGAATAGGCTGATAATTGCACTATTCCGGGAAAAGTTTTACAGAGATCGGATGATGGTCAGATAATTTCTCAGGATGTGTTTGATAGTTTTCGGATCTAAGTCCTTCATTATAGAATATATAGTCGATCCTGAAAGAGGGGAATTCACCAATATAGGTTAGTCCAAGACCGGATCCGCTTTCGATGAATGCATCCTTGAGATCTCCCTTGATCTTCTTGTAAGCGTAGGAAGAAGGAGTGTCATTGAAATCTCCTGCAACAATTACAGGGTACGGAGATTCCGCAATGCTTTTCTGAATGGAATCTGCTTGCGATTCTCTTCTCATGAAACCTTTTTTCAATTTGCTAAGAACTAGTTTTTCTTTTTTAAAATCCTCTGAATATTGATTCTCATTTACCTTTTGCAAGGCCTTGTAATCGTATTTATTCAGTCTGATGGATGCCAAATGAGCATTGAAAACCCTGTAGATTTTCGTTCCGACTTTTATATCCGTGTAGGAGCAGGCATTATCATCTTTGACCTGAAAATTGACAACTCCTTTTTCAACGATAGGGTACTTTGAAAAAGTGATCAATCCATAATGGTTCTTATTGGGTTTGTTGGGAAGCCTTTGAGGGTTGGTTGCATGAAAATGATAGTTTTTTGCTTTGAGGAATTTGACTAAAGTATCTAAGGTTTCAAATGGATACCTTGGGTTTTGTATCTCAGCATGATAGAATTCTTGGATACATAGAATGTCTGGCTGTTCTTCATTGAGAAAATCGAAGATCTTATTCCTTGTTGTTCGCTCTTTTGTCCATAAATAGAGGTCGAAAACCCGCACATTGAAACTCATTAGTTTAATTCCCTCTTCTGATTCAACTGCAGAGTTCAATCGCATTTGAATGAAACTTGGAACCAGTTTGTAACCGAGGATCAAAAAGATCAGTGGAAGAAGAAATCGAATATTGGCAAGTAGGATCCAAGCAATAAGAAATAGAACGTTTAGAGCAAAGAGATAGGGGAGTGCTAAGCCAAAAAAAGCTATAGGCCAGAAATCTGAAGGCCTAACATAAGGAGCAACATAAGACAAAAGCAGGGCTGCTGAAGCCAGAATATTCAGTAAGAAAAGTAGCCGGTGAATGAATTTAAACTTCTTCAAAGCGGCGCCAAAATACTAAAAAATAGAGGCTCTAATCTTTATTTAACTTTAAGGAATGACCCATTTTATCCTTCTTGGTCTGAAGGTATAGTTCATTGTGGCTGTTCGATTGGATCTCTAGAGGTACATTGTCAACGATCTCCAACCCATAACCAATAAGTCCTGTTCTCTTTTTCGGATTGTTGCTCATTAGTTTCATCTTGCTTACACCAAGATCTCTAAGGATCTGAGCACCTATTCCATAATCTCTGGAGTCCATCTTGAATCCCAGTTTTAGGTTGGCTTCAACAGTATCAAGTCCTTCCTCCTGCAGTTTGTATGCTTTTAGTTTGTTCAGCAAGCCAATACCTCTTCCTTCTTGATTCATATAGACGATCACTCCCTTTCCTTCCTTCTCGATCTTTTTCATGGCCTCTTGTAATTGCGGACCACAGTCGCATCTGCATGAACCGAAAATATCTCCTGTCATGCAGGAAGAGTGTACCCTTACCAAAACAGGTTCTTCCTTTTTCCACTCTCCTTTCACAAGGGCCAAATGTTCCTGTCCTGTTGTGATCTGCTTATAGTGGATCAAATTGAAATCACCATACTCTGTTGGCAGTTGTACTTGCACTTGCTTTTCGATCAAGGTCTCAGTTCGCATTCTGTAAGCGATCAGGTCTTTGATGCTCACTAGCTTCAGATCAAACTTCTTGGCGATCTCTTTTAACTCAGGAAGCCTTGCCATGGTCCCATCCTCGTTCATGATCTCAACAATGGCGCCTGCTGGCTGCATTCCGGCTAAACGAGCAAAGTCAATTGCAGCTTCAGTATGGCCGGCCCTTCTAAGAACACCTCCCTCTTTAGCTCGAAGTGGAAAGATGTGTCCGGGCTTTCCTAGATCTTGTGGACGAGTATTCGGATCAACCAATGCCTTGACAGTTTTTGCACGGTCGCTGGCTGAGATACCTGTTGATGTTCCATGACCTATTAAATCAATAGATACGGTAAATGGTGTTTCGTAAGCAGCAGTGTTTTGGTCTACCATCATTTCTAGGCCTAATTCATCGCACCTTTGCTCAACCAATGGAGCGCAGATCAATCCTCTACCATGAGTAGCCATGAAGTTGATCACCTGTGTATTTACCTTTTCAGCTGCAACGACAAAATCACCTTCGTTCTCCCTGTCTTCATCATCAACAACAATGATGATCTCTCCATTCCTGATGGCCTCAATGGCATCTTCTATCCTATCTAATTCCATGATACTGCTTTGCTTGCAAAATTATCAAATAAGACTAGGGAAAAGCCTAAATGTTCGCAGTTTATAAATAATAATTGGCTTTAGATGATCTCTAGGTCCTTGGCCTTCATCCAACCGGTATTCCCATTGGGAAGCTTGATCTCAAACCAGTCTTGATTTTTCTCCTTTAGTTTCACCTTGCTTCCTTCATGCAACACAAAGAGCCTAGAACTTCCTTCTGAAGGAGAACTGTTGATGTCAACGGTGGGATTAATAATGATCGCATAATCTGCTTCTTCTATTGATCTGTGGTGACGATCTGCCACAAACCAGCAAATGATTGCAAGTGCAAGAGTTGCAGATGCAGAATAGAAAGAGGTCTTTCTTATCCAGGAGTCGGAGAAGAAAAAGAAGATGCCAAGTCCGGCAATGGCAAATAGGCCAAAGAGAATGACGAAATAGGCCCAAGAAGAAGAAGAAAATGAATGGATCAAGGCTTGCCACCAGCGATAGAAGAAAAGGCTTGGTGGAGTCTCGATCTTATCGATGGTTCTGGCATTCGCATATTCTAAATTGTGCGCTGCATCTTCATTTGCAGGGTTGATCTTCAAGGCCTTTTCATAGTGAAGAATTGCCTTGGCGATCTTGTTCGTTCTGAAATAGGCATTTGCCAAATTGTAATGGAGGTCATCTGAAATGTAATCTTGATCAAGCAAGGAATTATACAGTTCAATGGCTTCCTGGAACTTTTCTTCTTGGTATAATTCGTTGGCTTGCTTGAACTTATCCATGTCTGATTGCGCCGACAATGAAATGAATAGCAAGAGAAGAATGCTCAATATGTTCCAATATTTACTCATGACTTCAGTTCTTCAGTTTCTTCAATGATCTTCTTGGAATTCTCATACAGTAGGGCAGGGTCAACGGCTGAAGAAGGAGCATATCGCGCCATCTCGGCTTGATCAATGCTCTCATCCAAAAGATTCAATAGTTCATTCGTAGCATTCTCGGCCTTTAATCGTTCTATGAGCTGGTCTTTTGAGAGATCGGCTATTCCCATATTGTATCGATCGGCAAAGTACCCATAGAGCGCATTGGCAATTTCTTCGTAGAAGGAGGAAGTCTCAGCACTATCCAATAATTTCTTTGCTTTCGACATGCGCTTGTTAGCCAGTTTCTTGGCTTTACTTTTTCTCATTCCAACCACATCAGCTTGCTGTTCTTTGAACCTTCTAGATAAGAAGTAGAGTACAATAGCCAATAGCAGGAGAATGAGAAGAATCGAATAGAATTCAACTGAGCCATAGAATTGATCATCAGGATGAACAAGCATTAGATCGTTCAAATGAATGAAGCGAATGTCTTTTTCTAAAACTTCTACATCTTCCTTTCTATCTGTGGGTGCATAGACAACATTAGCTTCCTCTGCGCCTCTTTCAACATTGATATTGATCGCATCAGATCTGATAGTTTTATAAGAAGAAGAGGAAAGGTCAAAATAGATGAAGCTATATGGCTTGATAGTAAACTCACCCGAATGCCTTGGTATGATCAAGTAGTTGAAAACCTTAGAGCCGGAAGAACCTGCACTTGAATTCTTGAATTTGTTCTCTGTCTCAGGATCATATACCTCTAGGTCAGGTGGAAATTCCATCTTTGGAGCACTTATCAATGGCAAGTTTCCTTCCCCACTGATCGTGATCTTTAGGTCAATAGCTTCGTTGGCCTTAAGGTCTGTCTTGTTGGTGATCATGCTTGCATTGAACTTTCCTACAGCTCCAGAAAATTCTCCCTCTCCTGTGTATTTTGGAAGGGCTTTTACATTGATCTTAATGGGTCTGCTTCCTATGATGACTTCTTTGTTCTCATAAGAGCCGAACATGGATTCAAACACAGTTCTTGCCCTTCTGCTCCTCAATTGAACCACTGCCTTCATTTCCAATGGATCTACTGTTAATTCTCCGGAGCGTTGAGGGTAGAGGAGGGTCTGTTTTAAAGTAGCTACCTGATATACCTCTCCATTGATATACTCTGTTGATAGCTGTATTTGATCATATACCGACCTTAGGTCGTGCGACCAGAATCCATTGAGAGCTGGTAGGTTTTCAAGATTGATGGAACTGATATTGATCTTGCTATAAAGCTTGAATGTTGCAGTGATCTTTTCTCCAACATAGGCACTAGTCTTATCAACAAAGGCTTTTATATATACATATTCGTCCAGTTCATTTCCTCCACCTCTTCGTTCTCTTTGTCTTTGATTCTGAGCATTACTGCTTGAGCTACTCGACTCAACAACCTCCACCTTTAAGACCTCAGTTTTTAACTCCTTGCCATCTATATTAATAACGGCAGGGCCTATCTCAAACTTTCCAACTTTAGTGGCTTGCAGAATGTAACTGATAGAATAAGATTGACTCATTCTGCCATTGATGAATTGAGTGCTGCTACTCTGATTTGGTCCAGATAAAACTCTAAAGCCGGAAAAATCTAAAGAGTTCATTCTTCCGCCACCAGAATTGACGGTGAAGGTTACCTTGAACCTTTGTCCAACTTCAACAACATCATGACTGATCTGTGCCTTGAAAGTGACAGCGCTTGCCATTAGCTGACAAGCGAAAAGTCCAAACAATATGAAACTAAACCACTTTTTCATTACCAGTCTTTTTCAATATCAACCTCAACAGCTTTTCCCTTTTTCTTCTTCAACTTCTCTTGCACTTCTTTCTCTTTGTTGTTGAGAGCTTCAAGTATCCTCTCTGCATCTTCTCTGGAAACCTGCTGTTCTTGTTGCTGCTGTTGTTGCTGTTCTTCTTGCTCTTGTTGCTCCTGCTCCTGTTCTTGTTCTTGCTCTTGCTGCTCTTGTTCCTGCTGCTCCTCTTGTTCTTGCTGATCCTGTTCTTGTTGATCCTGTTCTTGTTCCTGCTGATCCTGTTCTT
Source organism: Bacteroidia bacterium (assembly GCA_030429925.1). Taxonomy (GTDB): domain Bacteria; phylum Bacteroidota; class Bacteroidia; order Flavobacteriales_E; family Vicingaceae; genus UBA1494. Next base: position 9,632 of record JAUIGQ010000072.1, read on the forward strand.
GTTCCTGCTCTTGCTCCTGCTCTTGTTGCTGCTGCTCTTGGAGGAGTTGTTGAGCATAGGCTAGATTATACCTGCTCTCTTCATCTTTAGGTTGATTAAGAAGAGCGTGTTTGTATGCTTCTATTGATTTTTCCAACTCTTTCTGCTTGAATAGGGAGTTACCAAGATTGTGGTAAGCTTTAGCTTTTGTTTCCTCATCTTCTGCTCGGTCTGCTGCCATCTTGAAATACTGACTAGCTTCTTCATACTTTCCTTGTCGGTAGTATGAATTCCCCATATTGTAGAAGCCTTCCAAAGGTGCTTCTTCGGAAGAGATGCTCTTTCTGTATTCACCAACTGCTTTCTCAAAGCTATTTTCCAGATAAAGGTCATTTCCCTGTCTAACATTTTGCATAGCAGATTGTCCGGCCGCTATCAATGGCATAGATAGGAGAATAAGAAATACTCTATTTAAAAATAATGTCATCATTCTTCAAACAGTTTCACCTTTTCAGCCCACTTGCTTTTCTTTTCATTCATAACTATAAAGAGGATGAAGAAGAGGAAGGCTGCAGCCAGAAAGAATTGGAAGCGGTCTTCATAATCGGTGTAGACCTGACTTTCAAACTCACTCTTTTCCAGTCCACTCAATTGATCCAGTATTCTTTCAAATCCAACAGAAGCATTGGTAGCTCTGATATATAAGCCATCGCCAATTCCCGCTATCTCTCTCAACATTTCTTCGTTCAGACTACTTACTACTGTATTGCCATCTGCATCTTGTCTGAATCCTATCTGTCTGCCGTTCCTGAAGACCGGGATTGGAGCACCATTGGGTGTTCCCATTCCAATGGTAAATACTTTAATTCCTTTTTCATTGGCACTTTTTGCAGCTTCTATGGCATCGTCCTCATGGTTTTCTCCATCTGTTACTATGATCAAAGCTTTATTGCCTCCTTCTTCGTAGTTGAAGGATTCCTCAGCCAGCTCAATGGCAGCTCCAATAGCAGTTCCCTGAGTTGGAACTACATCAGTGTCTACCATATTTAAGAAGAGTTTTGCTGCCGCATAATCAGTAGTGATAGGTAATTGAGTGTATGCTTGGCCGGCAAAGACAATGATGCCTATCCTGTCTGAATGCAATTCCTCTAGCAATTGGAGCATTGCCCTTTTTGCGCGTTCTAGTCGGTTGGGAGAAAGGTCTTCAGCTTTCATGCTATTAGAGACATCCAATGCTATCATCAGATCGATCCCCTCTCTTTTCACTTCTTCCAGCTTAGTGCCTATCTGTGGGTTGGCTATTCCCAGGATCAAGAATAAAAAGGCCATCAAGAAGAAGATGAACTTCCAACGGTATCTGCTTTCGGAATATCTGGGAATTAACTGTTGCATCAATCGATGCTCGGCAAATCGCTCACGAGCTTTCTTTCTCCAGCGGATCACAGCCCACCAGGCGATCAGCATCAACGGAATTAACGCCAACAACCACAATGCCCAATCATGTTCGATCCTATACATCTAATTAACGCTTTTTAATATGGTGTGATTCAATCCAAACTGAAGGAAGAAGAATGCAGCTGCTATTAAAGCAAAAGGTAAGAACTCTTCCTTCTTTTTTCGGTATTCCGTTACTTCTATCTTTGATTTTTCCAATTGATCGATCTCTTTATAGATCGCCTCTAGACTTCGGTTATTAGTAGCTCTATAATATCTTCCACCTGTCATTTGAGCGATCTTCTTCAGCGTTTCTTCGTCGATCTTAACTTCTACATTCTGATAAGAAGTAGTTCCGAATACAGTTTTGAAAGGGTAGGGGGCCATCCCATTCGTACCTAGGCCAATGGTATAAACACGTACCCCAAATTCCCTCGCAATCTCAGCGGCGGTTAAGGGAGGTATAGAGCCTTTGGTGTTGAAGCCATCGGTCAGTAAAATCACCACTCTGCTCTTTGCATCGCTTTCTCTTAACCGGTTCACTGCAGTAGCTAGTCCCATTCCAATAGCAGTTCCGTCTTCTACCATACCGTTCTGAACATCCTTGAAAAGGTTTTTAAGCACAGCATGGTCTGTTGTTAGCGGAGCCTGGGTAAAACTTTCACCGCTAAAGGTGACCAGTCCTATTCTGTCGTTTGGTCTGCCGGCAATGAATTCCATGGCCACCTCTTTTGAGGCCTCAAGTCGATTGGGTTTTAGATCCTCAGCAAGCATACTTCCCGAGATATCCATGGTCATCACAATGTCTATCCCCTCTGTGGTCACATCTTGCCAACTCAATGAAGATTGCGGTCTTGCCATAGCTACAACCAATGAGGCCAAACCGATCAAACTAAATGCGAAAGGCATATGTCTGGCTTTGATCTTTAGATCCGCAGAAGAGGAGGGGAGGAACCTAAAACTGGACAGGCGAATTGAAGCCTTTCCCTTTCTCAATCTTAGGATATAGGCCAAGATGAGCAACGGAATGATTGCAAAGAGCATGAACAGCTCAGGATTCGCGAATTGTATGTTATTCCACCAGCTAGTCATTTGAATCTAGTTCTTTTTCCTTGGAAGAAACTTCAAAATTGTTTTTTGAAGTGGCTTCGACTCCGCTCAGCCTGACACTTTTATTTGACTCTAACTCTTCAACTTTGTTCTTCTCTTCCTCTGTAGCTCTGATTACTTCCATTTTCGTCTCTTCAACAAACCTATAAGCATACTTCAATGCAGCCTCATTCTCATTGGCTGTTGGTTCTTGTTTAGCAAACTTTGCCATGTCTGCTAATTGCAAGAGTTCAATAAGCTGTTGTTGTGTTCTTTCTTCTAATTCTTTGTGGTACTTGAGTAGAAGATCAATTTCATCGGTGGTCCTTTCCAAGGCTGAGACCTCGTATCTATTCTCTAAGTACTCTCTGATAATATGTGATAGGGAGGTATAGTAAGCATTGATCTTACCCTTTTGCCATAGTTTGGCGGCCTCCAACTCCTGTAATTGTCGCAAAGCAACCACATCTGCTTCTTCTTTTGGGACAAATACTTCCTCTTCCGGCTTTTCCTTGCGAAGTTTCT
>JAUIGQ010000073.1 GCA_030429925.1 Bacteroidia bacterium
CTTGAATAACTCAAAGGAGTGTGTATATCCGATGATATTGTCAATATTATCTCTGTAGATCAATATCTTGCTTAGGCCTGTTTCGACAAAAGTCTTGCTTAAGTTCTCAATACTGTCTTCAATATCCAGGGCAACGATCTCTGTTCTTGGGATCATGCACTCCCTTGCTTTTACCTTATTAAAATCAAGTGCATTTTGAAAGATCTGGATCTCATGGTCAACTTCTTCTCGATCTTCGCCAAGCTCTGTTCCTTCTTTTATATAATGCTCCAGATCGATGCGACCGAAATTCACTTCCCCATCGGTTTTCATTTGAGGAGAGAATAGCTTTATGATCAATTCCGATAATCCAATGACGATAAACATAGGAATAGAAAGTAACCAGTAGAATAGCAAAAGAGGAAATGCAAACAACCTCAGCATATTATTTGGATTGATCCGAAAAAGCACCTTGGGTAAAAACTCTGCTGTGATCAAAATGACAAGTGTAGAGATCAGCGTTTGAAGTAAAAGCAATAGAAAAGCTGAATCTGTATAGAGTTGAATCACAGGATCCAACACTCTTGCCATGTAGATCCCGTAGACGACAAGGGCAATATTGTTGCCAACAAGCATTGCTCCTATGAATCGGGATGGCTTTTTCATAAAGCGAGAAATGATTCCCGCCATGATATTACCTTGCTTCCCGTCCAACTCAATCTTTAGCTTGTTGGCGGAAACAAAGGCAATCTCCATTCCTGAAAAGAATGCCGAAAATACTAACATGGAAAAAATGACTCCCCAGTCGAAACTACTCATGCTTTATTGGGCTCTATTCAAAGATAGTATTTATGATTTATCTTCCTCTTTTTCATGCATTCTTCTTTGTTTTCTTCTCATTAAGAAGAGAAGACTGGCAATGACCGAGAAACCGTAAAAATAAAGTGCATCATAAACACTGTACTGAAATGACCTTACAATGGCAATGATAAATGTGACTATTGCTAGCATGAGCCACATACGCTCCATGAATTTAATTACCTTGAGCATCTTCTAGATTTATTACCCCTCTGGGTTTTAGAATTTTGTAATCTGTAAAATCTTGGTTAGAGATCAAACCTTCTCCCATTAAAACTTGCTGCGGAGTTGTAATCTTCACGAATACATCGGATCTTATCTTTTCTGTGGTCATATCCCAGATCAAGTGTTCTGTATTCAATCTTTCGCCTTTATCATTCACCACCACAACATCATCTTTGGCCTCCATCTTTTTCTCATAGGTTCTATCTATTGCATAATTTGACGTTAGCCTGCTACTAACATGCATAGCAGAATCATAGATCTCAACCTCAACTCCTTTCGGCATTTCATTGTAACTCTCTTCACCACCATATTGCTCAACAATTGGTGCTTTCATTCTAAATTTCACCTTTCCACTACTACTGTAGAGAACATCTACGTCCTTAAGTTCCTGATCTGGAAAGAGTTCAATATTATTGATCTCATTAACCTCTTCCACATCATTCTCACAAGAAGTAAAAAACCCCATTAGTAAGAGGCAACTCAAACTAATGGGGAGAATAAAATCTAATCTAATTTTCTTCAATTAAAACCTAGCTTTGGTAGATTCGCCTATCCAACAACCGATCTCAACAGTATCTCCTTCCTTGGTGCCTTGGAAGAAGCATTCCTCTTTTGTAGGATAATACTTTCTATAACTTGCAATTTTACTATTGGCCTTTTCACTCATTGATGGATCTACTGATTTTGCTTTGGCATAGTAATCAGATGCCAACCAATAAATTGCCTTATTCTTACAAGCATCTCCAAAATTACAGGCAGAAGAGCTACCAGCTATCATATCGCCGATCATGATGTAAGGCAATCCATTACCCGGTTCAAGCTCTGCGGCCTTTCTTGCATATTTTCTAGCCTCAGAATATGCTCCTTTACTGCTGTATGCTTGAGCTAATTCAATATTATAATCGAATAACTTTCCTTGGTCTTCAGCCATTTCAATAGCTTGTTTGAAGTACCCAACTGCCGCATCATACTCTTTGTTCTTAAGCGACATTACACCCATCTTTTCAGCTGAAACTGCTGAAGGATTGCTCTCGTGCATTTTCTTGGCAATGGTAAAGAAGATAGGATCATCAATACATCCTTTTTTATCCAAAAGGTCAGCAGTTCTCTCCATCCATGCTGCATCTGACTTATTGCCCTCATAATTGTCTTTGGCCATTTTTACCAAAACGTCACAACTTAGATAGGGGGCAGCAAGCTCTTCCACTTTTGCTTGAGCTTTTACATAATAATCTTCCGATCTCTGTCCTTTATACTTAGTAATATTACTGGAGTTTGCTGCTGATAGGCCTGTAAAAAGATCAACGATCTGATCTGCACTGATCTTCTCTCTCTTTTCCATATAAACTGCGGCTGTCATCAATGAAACAGCTGCACCCGCTTCCGTCTCATTTCCTTGCAATTCAAAAGATTTTAAAAGGGTATTGTATGCTTCTTCCAAGTTCTTACTATCATACCTTAACATATCAGTACCTTTTCTACCCAGCACATAACCTTCATTGCCAAAATTGGCTATTCTTTGATCATAAACCAGTTTCAAAGTATCAATATAGGCAGCTTTAGCAGCTTCATCCTTTGCGTTTTTGATCTTATGCTCTACTAGGTTTGAACCATCTACATACATTCTCTCAGATGAAGCAGGACAGATCCTGAAAACGATGTTCCAAAATTTGTACGCATCATCATACGCTTTTTGCTTGTAGTAATCTCTATAAAGGGATAGGTTAGTCACACATTTCACACTGTCTGCTCCATACTTCTGAGAATATCCAAGAGTGCTAAAGAATAGTATCAGAATCAATATGCTAGTTTTCTTCATTTTTATTGTTTTTACTTAATCATACTTACGTTTAATAAACCATCTGTCATTTATTGTAACTCCAAAATAAAAGTTCAAATATTGTTCTCTAACAAGGCTTTGATTTAAGGAACCTCTTTCGCCAACTTCAACTGTAAAATTGACTGTGGAGAATGACTTTCTCAACGGGAGAGCAAAACCAAAGCTCATGCCAAAATCTGAAATGTCATTTCCATCTACTTCAACCATGGAGCTATTGTAATGTGCTCCAACCCTATAGCCCATTTGCTTGAAATAACTTCCAAATGCTGAATGTTTTGTAAATCTCTCAAAGCCGACACTAATTTGATGATCATCAGTTGCATAAACATCCGGCTCTAGTAAAACGTTCTCCTTGTCTATGAAGTTATAATCTAGCAATAAGATCCATTTCCCTTTATACTCATAGCCTATACCGGCAGAATATTTACTTCCAATATTGACGTCGATGCTCTTATCATTTTCCAGCAAGATCGTATCCTTGATCAATTCAAAACCTTCTCTACCTTCATATGACCTCATTAATCTGCTTTCTGTTGCACTAATATCTCCGATTGGAGAAGCAGTAAGTCCAAAGATTACTCTCTTTTCCATTCCAAGGTCTTTGAAGTATTGGATCCCAATATCAAAATTGATGTCATTGTAGATATAACTCCTTTGATCTAGGGTATTAAAGAAATTCCCTGAGCCATACACTACCCGATTGATATCCGACTTTCTTCCAAAAAGGAATTTTCCATTTACACCCACAGATAAGTTCTTACCCAATTGGGTAGCTGTTCCAACAAAGATCTCATTCAATCCACCGGAACCATTGAAATGATATTCAACACCGGATCCATTGACAGTGGTTAACCTTTCGAAATCATAACCAATGTGAGTATAAGGCTTCATACCGAATGCCATACCCCAATTATTTCCAATGGGAAAAGCAATAGCCAAATGTGAGAAGTTAGCAAAGTTCGCAAGTCTATTCTGACCACTGTTCTCATACCTCACTGTTTGGTGCTGCATTCCTGCCTCATAGGTTGTCAAGCTAAAATTTGAGAAAGAGGCAGGATTGGATGTGTTTATATAGTTCGTATTCCTATCGTTGAATGTAGCACCACTTCTTGCAAGGGAGTCATAAACAGCAGGTCTGTAATTGGAAGGACGCCATGCTTGCCCAGTTCCACTAAGGCCAACACTACCATTAAAAGTAGCTCTTCTGCTAATTCCTGCACCATATCGCGAATAGGGTGAAAGAGTGTTAATCTGAGCTTGCACAAGCTGGCTTGCGGTCAGAAAAACTATTAACAGGAAAACTTTACTTATGGAGATTATATCTGAGGATCTCATTCAAGCCTTTAAGCAGCAAATTTGGGTCTGCAAAGATGCCATTTTTTAACTCTTTTACAAAGAATTCTGCATCCCCACCTGTAAGAAAAATCTTAAGATCCGGTCGATTTTCAGAATATTTAACAATAAAGGACTCTATTTCACCTTTCAATCCATTTACAACTCCTGACAACATTGAACTTATTGTTGACTTTCCACTAAGGTCAGCCATGCCTAACTTATTCGGATCCCATTGAATTAATGGAAGTGAATCTGTACCAAAATGCATGGCTTTTAATCTCATTTGTATGCCCGGCGAGATCGCTCCACCCAAATAAACACCCTCTTGATTAACAAAATCATAGGTCACACAAGTTCCTGCGTCAATTACTAGGACAGGAGTGTTTGGAAAGGCAGAGAAAGCGCCAACTGCCAAAGCTATTCGATCTTTCCCCAAGGTTTCTGGAGTATTATATAGGATCTTAACAGGTAAGGGAGTTGTATGAGATAACTCAACATAGTTGAATCCTCTTTTTTCTAATTGAAGCTCTGCAGAGATTTTCTTATTTACAGATGAAAGAATGATAGCATGAATGTCCATCTCATCAAGCATCATGCTGTTATTGATCACCTCTTCATTGCTAAAAGTGTGCGATCCAACCAATTTAGATCCTTCGAACTCACCTACTTTGGTTCTAGTATTACCAACATCTATGCATAGGTTCACTCCCATCCTTCAAAGCTAATCAATGAATTGTTTGAACTTTTGAATGCCTGACTAAAAAATTCTATTTAATTGTCGGGTCAAGAATATTATTTATAAATTTGCCGACCATTTTAGGTACCATAGCTCAGTTGGTAGAGCAAAGGACTGAAAATCCTTGTGTCGCTGGTTCGATTCCAGCTGGTACCACTAAAACAGCAAGAGCAAGAGTCGAGTGTAACGAGGCCTTGCTTTTTTTGTTTGTAAGCGCATTCATTTGAATGGCGCAACATAGAGAAATTTGATTTTGACCTTTGGTGAAGCTGGCAAGACGAAGTCATTCCAGCGGAGCATAATCGAGTGCGATGTGCGAGTGCGAGGACGGAGATTGAAGAGGAGGATCTAGATCAGTTTATAAGTCAAGACTCTAGGTTCTAGACTTGTCACCCTGAGCGGAGTTGAAGGGCCAGCTTCTAAATTATTCTATGATCCAGTCAACTTCCTTGGCCCATCTATTTCGTATCCTGATCTCTCCCTCGTAGTTAATAGCTTGCTCAGGATGGATAGCTTTTAAATATTCACCGGTGTCCCATTCTTGGTTGCCATTCTCATCAATGATCAATTTGAGACCGTAGGTTCCACTCTTTAAGTGCTCGAACAAATAGGTAGGTTCCGTTAAATAAACTTCTTTAATGAATTTTCCTTTACCCGTTGTCAACTGAAGGATGTATGGACCTTCTCTTTCCAGCTCTATTCTTACTTCCAAGCTTCCGTAATCTGACTCTTCATCTAAAGTAAAAGAAAAACCAGAACTGTCATTGATGTGTCCATAAATGTCAATAAATGCTCCTGAATCTATCGACAAAGAATAACGCATTCCTTCAACTTGCTCATAAATGAACAAGTATTCCATTGCTCGCCTTGTTCCTTTCAACTCAAATGGCAATTCAACACTATCCTTATTGATTAGTTTGATCAAAGCTGTGTTGATCGAATCCAATGGGTAATTGAACTTTAAAAAAGGAGGGGTAAAAAATTGATGCTGTCCAAAATTGGTAATCCTCAAATTACTTCCCCTGCTGTTTGCCTGTATGGTATCAATTCCAACCTTTAGGGTATCTCTCAGTGTATCTGCATCAATGATCAGCGGAAATCTCATCTTAAGATCAGGCCACCAGATCATAATACTATCGTCAGGAAGGTCTATATCAACCAAGAGGGGCTCCAGTCTTATACTATCTACCAGCTCAGTAGAATAAGAAAAAGTATCTACGTCAAGATTGAAGATCAAGTGAATGGATGGACCATTCTCCTCTTGCTCCTTGATATACTGCAACTCATGATCCTCTTCAAAAAGGAACATCCTCACAGAATCAATTTTCTCAGCAGTACTAACCGTACTATCCAAAAAGGCAATCATCTCTGTTTGCTTGTCGAAGAGATAATTGTCATTGTTGTCCTTTAAAGCAAATAATTTATAGTCCCCTTCCTTCATATACTCTAGGATAAAATCTCCATAATCATCTGTCTTGGAAACATAATCGGGTTTCTCTAGGTAGGGCAATGAATCTAAATTCTCGCGATTTGAAGAATATGCCATCACCGTAACTTTGGCTGCAGGTACTGCTTCAAAAGCATTAATTACCCTTCCGGCAATTTTTCCGCTATCAATAAAGGTTCCTGTAGATAATACATAGGTATAATTCTCTACCGGATTGTTCTCTCTTATGTCTACAATGGCATTTCCAAAATTGAATACATAGGTTGTTGACTCTTTCAAAGTATCCTTGATCTTAACCTTCAACCTTTTTCCTCTAATTGCAGTGCTTAAAGTATGCTCTAAGGGTGGCGATACTACCAACTGTTCCTTCAAGCGATCAAGTTGTACAAACTCATCAAAGCTGACCACAAACTCATCTTCATCAAATTGAGTGGTAGATGATTCTGGTTTCTCTGAAAGGATCTTCGGTGCAACCTCATCTTTTAGACCTCCGGTTGGAGCAACTTGTATGGCACAACCTAGCGTAAAAGCGATCAATATAAAAGATGTAATCCTTTTCAAGCCTTCTTATTTACTGCAGTTAAGTAAAATTTCCACTAGTTTCTCCAGATACTGTTGATCAACCTCATCATATGCGGAGAGGTATTTACTATCAATATCTAAGACTCCAACTCCTTTTCCATCCTTATACATTGGGACAACTATCTCAGATCTAGATTCTGAACTGCAGGCAATATGTCCGGGAAACTCATCTACGTTAGGAACAATGATACTTTCCTTTCTTTCAAATGAACTGCCGCATACACCTTTGCCCATTTGGATCCTAGTGCAGGCCAAAGGTCCTTGAAAAGGCCCCAATACAAGAGAATCTTCTTTCCAGAGATAAAAACCGGTCCAGAGGTTTTCAAAATTCTCATGAAGGACGGCAGCCATGTTAGCCATATTGGCGATCAGGTCTGACTCTGCCTCTAATAAAGCTTCCAACTGAGGCAATAACATCTCATAACGCTCCCTTTTACCTATTTCCGCTGGTATCTTTATTGAATTCTCCATTGAGCGACAAAAATAGTTAATCTGTTGCGGCTAAGGTTAAAATGCTCAGCCTACAATTCATGCCATCTTGGAGGGCCAATCCACAAGCTTCCAGGGTTGATCCGGTGGTGATCACGTCATCAATAAGTAATATGTGCTCTGCGCTTGAATCATGAACGTTATTGACTGAAAATGAGGCACGAACGTTCTCAAAACGATCCAACCTATTCATCTTTGTTTGCGATTCTGTATTTTCATTCTTGACCAAAAGGTTTTCTGAGAAAGGCCTTCCGGTAACTCTGCTAATTCCTTCAGCGATCAATGCCGCTTGGTTATATCCTCTCTTTTTGATCTTAGCAGCATGCATGGGAACAGGAACCAACAGATCAATACCCTCAAAGAAATCCGTCTTTAACAAGTCTCTTGCACACATTACTCCCATAAAGATTCCCAGCTCTTTATTCCCTTCATATTTAATAGAGTGCATGATATGCTGAGTTTTAGATTGCGTTTTAAAATGTAGGAAAGAGGTAGCCCTTTCAATTTTCAATCTTCCATAAAAATGTTGTTCTACAGGGTTTGAGCCTAACAAATGATAATTGGTGCGATGAAGGTCTAATCGGCAATGGATGCATAAATGCTCTTCTTGATGAGCCAACAACGATTGACAGCATTCACAAAGTGGAGGGTAAAATAAGTCTAACAGCTCATGGATCATAGAATAGTACTTTGGCTGCCAGATTCTATTAAAGTTCCGACAAAAAACAGAAAGCTCCAATACAATAAATTCATCATTATACAGTCTTCTTGCGAATAAGCTATATTTGCAAAAAGCTAGAGGTTATATGACTGAGCCATCCACCACCAACCAAGATCAATCTAATCCCAAGAAGGACAACTCTAAAGGAATCAACAGAGCTTTAATCCTTTTATTAGTGCTGCTTTCACTGGCATTGGGTGTTACCCTTTGGAAGTATTTCGAGCTGAGAAGGACCCTTGATCAAAAAGGGAATGAGATCGAACTTTTAAGCGATGAAAGAGGTGAGTTGGAAAACGAGCTACAAGATATGTTGGCTGAACTGGATACCATGGAAACTACCAATGATTCTATGAAGGTTGAACTTGCACAGCGAAAAGATGAAATTGAGGATCTGCTAGCAAAGGTGAAGGACAAGGACTATGCGATCTATAAGTTGAAGAAGGAAACCAAGACCTTGCGCACCATCATGAAAGGCTATGTGGTTACCATCGACTCTCTTAATACCCTGAATGTGAGCTTGAGAAATGAAAATCAAGCGGTTCGAACTACCTTGAGCCAAGAGCGGACCAAGACGCAAAAGCTGCAAAAAACAAATGAGAACCTCAGCAGTAAAGTAGCATTGGCCAGTAGGTTGGATGTGCAAAATGTCAGGGTTTTTGGCATCAAGGTAAAGAGGGATATGACTGGCAAGGAAACCGACCGTGCGAAAAGAACCGACAAACTGAGAGTTTGCTTCACCGTTGATGAGAACAGGGTGGCCGTTAAAGAAAAGAAGAACCTTTATCTGAGGATCATTGCACCAGACGGTGGAATCTTGGCTGCCGGAGAAAGTGAAGACTACAAGTTCGAATTCAATGGTGTTAAAGGATATTATTCAGATAAACTTCAGATAGATTATGATCAATCTGCTAAAGAGTATTGCCTAGATTGGGAAAAGCCATCTGAAGATTATGAGATGACCTCCGGAACTTACACTTTCTTCCTATATGCGGAAGACTACGAGATGGCCTCAACCAAATATGATCTGAGGTAGTTAGAAGAAGGCCCTCAACTGAACGCCTCCTGTATGGATGGTTCTAAGATCCTCCGACTTTCTTCCATTATAATTCAAGTTCAGCTGCAAGTTGTTGCTTAGATTTCTCTGCCATAAAACTGTCCAAGTATAATTCGTTCCCGGACTTAAGCCGTCTAACATTTCAAATGACAGAGAATTGTTTGCAGTGCTGTTGTAATTTAAATTGATAAAATTCACCTCCACTGAGAAGGTTCCCTTGCCTGCATCATTGAATCTCAATTCAGTTGAGAGGGTTCTATTGAAAACCTTTTCCTCTCCCAAGCGATTGACCTTTTCTCCATACAATGCCGATAAGCTCCATCTGAATTTTACTGAAGGTTGATAGATCAAAGTAGGCTCAACCTCCTCCCCGATGATTGTGTAGTTCCTATTGCTAAAAAACTCAGACGAATTGGCCCTTCTATAATTGGCATACAGTGCTTCAATTGAATAGATCCTACTAATATTGTACCTTGCTCTCAACTCTCTTTGCTGCCTGGACCTGCTTTCAAATCCATTGGTTAGTAAGCTCTTTCCCTTGTTATCTTGATAAAAGAACTCCATTCCAAAAACAGGATCCAACCGATTGAAGTAAAAGGTATTTGCAAATGAAGAGTTGACATTGATCAAGTTGGTGTCATTTACCTTGTTATAGAATGGATTGTAAATGTTGTCCTCTTCTAAGGTTTTCCTTTCAACTCTATATGCAGCTTTGTCTGAGAACTTACTAAGCCACTTCTTCCATAATTGATCTCCCTTTAAGATTGCCGTTGGTCTTAAGAAGACTACCTGGTTAAATTGATTGCTAAAAGCCCTGACAAATCGATTGGTAGGTGTGAAGACCTTAATGTAGTTCGCTTGAAACTGATTGTTCACTCCGGCAACTTCGAATTCATTCAGCTCTTTTACATTATTATCATTGTAATCGATCCACACATGAGTTCCTTGTCCGTCATTCACTTCCAAGAAAGAGATCTCCCTCTGATTCTCCAAACCACTACCGATCTGATAGAAGGTATTGGAACTTAAAAACCCTTTGAAAGCTTTGAGATCATATTCCAAGCGTCCAACCAATGTATTCTCAGGATCCCGATTACTCAATTCATCGTTCTTGATCAGCAATTTTCTATAGGCGATCTTCCCACTTAATCTGCTGTTGGTATTCTTGGCCAGCTTGAAATCCAGTTCAAAGTTTTCACTCTTGAGCGCATAATCCAGCTCCTCGTTCTTTGGGAAATAATCGTAGATCTCCCCATAGGATAATCGATAATAATTAGCTGAAAGACTATCCCCCCTCTCTAAAAACGACCGCCAGATGACCCTGTTGAAACTACTAGCTTGAAGACTGTCGCTCTTACCTTCATAGAAGAGGATCTGTTCTTGTTCCAAATAACCTCCGGCTGTAAAACCAAGTACCTTTTGCTTTACGGTTGTATAATGCCTTAAAAATTCACTATTGTCAATGGATTGGGCAGTCAGGTAGCTACCATTGGACTGTATTGAAAATCCTTTATGGACATAGTTCCCTCTATATCCATTCCTTATCCCTTCGTAATCATCTCCTTTGATAAAGGATCCAAAATCATAATCGATCTTGCTGCTTCCTTTTGAAATTCCGGTTGAGGCATTCACTAAATATTCATTTCCTCTTAAGTTCAGATCCCGAATGTTCCAGTCCCTGTCGAATTCCACTCCTCTATATCTTTCAACGTATTCAAAGTTTATCCCTCTTTGTTCATAGAAAACGGAGGAATTCCACCGACTTTCCCTTCCGCTATCCAGGTCAGATATGGCTTGAGAATGTTTAAAGTCCAGCTTCAAACCATAGGAGTCGTCATCATCCGCATCCTTTTCAGAGAAAGTGTTTTGGTCAAATCTACTGATAGCACCTTCCACAGAAAGACTGGTGTTCGGTGAAAAAGTATAGCTGTTTCCCAAGGTAAAAAGCTGTCTGAGCTTGGGGGTAACCAAGCGCACAACAGGTTCATAATTTCCTTGAGGCACTCCATTAACAGGTGCCACCCACTGGAACACCCTGCCATTTCCATCACTTCTGATCTGAACATAATTTCCGTTACCAAAGCCAACTTGGGAAAAACGAGCCGTATAAATGGCACTATCCGGATCCTTGGAATAGACCAGCACATTCTCGAATCCTAAAGTATCGATCAACTTATAGTTCACCTGATCATTGATAAATCCACTGGTATCTATGCCACTGATCACTGCCTGGTCTAAGTTGTCTCCAACTTCTTGCATCAATCTTTTCTCATCATCTGTAAGATCTTGCTGCAAAGGCTGGTTCTTATGGTCCTGTTCTGAATAGATGTTCAGATCCAACTTCCACTTTCCCTGCTTGAACTGATTTTCTGAAAAGATCATGGAGCGACTGTAATTCCTCTCTGAGTATTGAAATTCTACCACAATCCTCAGGTCTTTGGTGATCATTACATTTGGCGTGAAGGTTAGTTCTGCAGTATTGTAATCAATGATATAGTCATAATCCTGGCCTCTCTTCATCAGTTTTCCATTGATATAAACTCTTTCCGTTCCCGAGAGCACAATGATAAAAGATTCCCCTTCAGCGCCTTTCAGTTGGTAAGGACCTTGGTTTCCCTCAATCCCTGGAATGATATTCCTACTGAACTTCCCCCTGGAAATAGCCGCATTAATAGAAGTAAAAAGCTGTCCATACTCCGGATCATCAATAGTTTCTTTGGTAATGATCCTGGTAGAGAATCCCCCTCCTTGAACTTTCTTGTTTAAATTCAGGAAATAACTTTCAGGTCGAGTTATTAGATAGTCACCGGCGATCAGTTCAGTATTATCAGTAAATAATTTGATGTAAACCCTATCAAATTCCTGCAACTGCTGGGTGTTCCCTTCCGCCTGTATTGGCAGGTTGTTATCACTGATCGCTGCCTGAATGCTGATCTCATCGGTGATCCTTCCTGAAAGTTGCAGGTCTAAATTCGAATTGACAGCCAGGTCCTGATTGTTACCAAAACTTACTCCTCTGGAAATACTACCATTCTTGTTCAATCCGCTAATGGAGAAAAGATCATCCCCCTGCTCATCCTTTTTGATGGTGAAATAGTCGAATTTCCCCGGATCTGATTGCTCGATCTGTTCCAAGCTTTTATGATAATATTCCTCTGATAGATCTATCGGCAATACTCTATAAGTAATGCTGATGGTCTGTCCTTTCAATTGATC
>JAUIGQ010000074.1 GCA_030429925.1 Bacteroidia bacterium
CATTTCGAACAGAGAAGTTAAGCTCAACAGCGCAGATGGTACTGGGAAACCGGGAGAGTATGTCATCGCCATTTTTTTTAACCCTCTTCTTTTTTAAGGAGAGGGTTTTTTTATGCCTAATTCTTAGAGTTCAGATATGATCGATCGGATTTCAAATCCAAGCCAACTTTCATTCTCCCATTTCCTAAAAGTTGATAATTCTTTCCCTCTTTAGATTTCATTCATTCAATTGAAATTATCTTTGCCCAATGTTTAAAAGACTTGGTCTTCTTTATTGCTTTCTTCTTTCTTCTCTTTCTTTTCTCACCGCTCAAGAGATCATAGAAACTCAAACTGATTCTGCAGTTAGCGATACGATTATTGTTCAACAAGATAAGCCGTTGAATAGACCAGAGGTGACTGAGGATGAAGATACTTTGAAGTATTACGGTGCAAGAGAGAATGGATTGTTTACTGAGTACTCTGAGGTCGACTTTAGACCGGTTACTTATTCTCAGCTGTATAGACCATTAGGCCGACCAAGATATCCTATGGCTAGGTCTTCTAATATTGGTTTGGCATTGCATTCCTATCAAGTTAGCCCTCAAAGATGGTCTCTTCACTACATTCAAGGTGGATACTTGCCCTATATTCTTACTGCCGACTCCATGAGGTACTATGATGTAAGTAGACCGGTCACCATACTCAACTATGAGAATGGTGAGAAGAGCGAACAGTATTTCTCAGTCTTTCACAGTCAAAACCTCGGTGAGGGATTGAATATTTCCTTTGAGTATGAAAGAATTACTTCAAATGGATTCTTTGTTCGACAGTTGACCAACCATACTCGTTTTCATACTACCTATAACTTGCACAGCAAGAAGAACAGGTTCAAATCAAGAGGCTACTTTGGGATCAGTCATCTGGAGGCTCAAGAAAACGGAGGTATCTACATAGATTCTGTCAATCAAGAAACTGATAATCCTGCATTACTAGGTGTAAATCTGTTCGAAGCTCAATCCAGAAGTAGAGGAAGAGTTCTAAGTGCCAGGAATTCATATCAGCTTGTAAAGTTTGGGCAAGATACTTCAAGAGGAGCCCTTCAGATCTATCATCAGATCAGTTGGAATAGATCTTGGAGAAATTTTGATGATGTTGTAGATCCTGCCAATCCATACTTTACCGACTTCTTTCTAGATTCTACTCAAACTGCAGATACATCCAAGGCAGAAGTTCTGAGACATGCTTTTGGAATTCAGCTGGACAACAATATTGAACTGGGATTCATTATCAGTGAGTACAATTACTTCCAAAACTTCTTTATCAATGAAGACTTTTCTTCTCAGCATTTCCTAGTCGCCTGGCAAGATAGTTTGTTCGCTCATAGGTTCAGAGCAAGGTTGAAAAAAGGTGTGTCCGGATATCACCAGGAAGACCTTCAATTGAATGCAGCTGTAAGTGGTAAAGTGAAGAGTTTGGCCTATGGGGCTTTCTTTGATCTTGAGAATAATGTGGTTGATTATTTTACCTTAAAACATAGAACCAACCAGCATTTCTTCAGTAATGATTTTGAGGCAACAACTTATTTGAATGCCGGTATCAGATTGTCGGAAGATAGAAGTGGAGTTGGATTAAAAGTGCAGTTGCAGAGCTTGGGCAATTATGTATATTTTGATGAGAATGCCAAACTCATGCAGTTATCTGAGGATATCCAAAGCATAAACGTCTCCTTGAACAAAGAATTTGTTTTCTTAAAGCACTTTCATTTGATGAACAAGGTTCACTGGCAGAGCATTTCCAATGAAGAGATCTTACCAATGCCATCACTTTTCAGTTATCATTCATTGTATTACGACAATTTCTTCTTTAAGAATTCCCTTCATATGCAAATTGGCTTTGATGCCTTCGTGATCACCGAATACTCAGGTTATGCATATTCCCCTGAACAAGGTCAATTCTATTTGAATAACTCAGGTCAGAAGCTGGGAAATATCCAACAAGTGGATGTCTTTATGAACTTGGGTGTTACTAAAAATGGAAGACTTTTCGTTAAGATGGAAAACCTCTTAGAACCAACCTATTCTCAAGCAAGCGAAAGGATCTATCAGTATCCGGTGCCGGGAAGAGCCCTTAAGTTCGGATTTAGCTGGAAAATGATTAATTAAGAATCTGGAGTCTGGAATCTAGATTTTAAGAATACCACTATAATTACCATTCTTCAATTTAAATTTTTCTACTAAACCCCTATCAGGAAAACTTTTTAGCTAGAATCCAGATTCAAGGTTCTAGACTCTCAAAAAACGTAAGCATTGCTTACGTTTTTTGTTTCTTCTTCTTCGCTGCCGGGAACAGCACATTGTTCAAGATCAATCTGTAACCCGGACTGTTGGGATGCAAGTTCAGATCGGTGGGAGGGTCTCCTACATAATGCTGGTAATCTTCAGGATCATGTCCTCCATAGAAGGTCCAAGTTCCTTTTCCATATTGCCCATGAATATATCGAGCAGAGCCCATGGCTTTGCTTTCTCCCATCACCAAAACATCCGACTTGATATACCTTTTATCATAGGCAGTGGTCTGTCCCATAAATCCATTGATGATCTGAGTGTGATTCTGACAAAGCATGGTGGGTACAGGGTCCCATTTGGCTGAAAATTCAAAGAGAGTGAATTTATCTTTGAATTGAGGAGTATTCGCATGAATAGGCGTTGCATCTATATTAGAGAACTCATATTCCATCGGATTGGTCTTCAGAAGGAAGTTCTCAAAGGCAAAGGTATTATCGTAATTCAGTTTGGAGTTATAATCAGGAGTACTTCCGTCCCCATCAAACATCTTCTCGCAAATATCGATCTCTGCCGCTGCCAAGGCAATGTCGTAAGAGTCGGTTCCTGAACACATAGAGAAGAGAAATCCTCCTCCTGCAGTAAACTCTTTGATCTTTTGAGCGACGTATAGTTTTAGATCTGATACTTTGGAGAACCCAAGTTCAGAAGCTGTTTGTTCATTCTCCCTCACTTGTTCTCTATACCAGGAGTGGTTCCTGTAATTAGCGTAGAATCTTCCGTACTGACCGGTAAAGTCCTCATGATGCAAATGAAGCCAATCATACAGAGGTAACTTTCCTTGGATCACTTCTGTATCATAAACGATATCATAGGGAATCTCAGCATAGGTTAGTACCAGAGTTACTGCATCATCCCATGGCTGTTTGCCGGCAGGAGAGTAGACCACCATTTTAGGCGCCTTGTTAAGCTTTACAACATCTGTATTAGATTCTGGGTTGGCGATCTCTCTTAAAATGGCAGAAGACCGAGCATCGGGGATCACTTCAAAGGAAACACCTCTGATCAGCATTTCATCCTCGATCTGCTTAGCGTGCTTCACCATAAAGCTACCGCCTCTATAATTGAGTAGCCAATCTACTTCAACATCCATTGTAAGCACCCAATAGGCGATTCCATAGGCCTTTAAGTGGTTCTTCTGGCTTTCATCCATGGGAATCAATAGATAGGATGCAGAAAGTTGAAGGGCGAAGAAAAGAAAGAGTGTTAAACTGAGTATGCGCTTCATATACCTATAAAATTAGGTATAATGAGAAGATTGAGAGTTTAAAAGTTCTTAAAATGGAACATCATCCTCTTCAAACTCATCATCATCCATTTTTGATGGTCTGGTGATGCTTCCACCACTGTCGAATTCGTCATTCGGACTAATACTAGAAAAGGCAGAGTCATCCTGGTCAAAATTATGAGTGCTAAGATCTGAGAACTTCGCCAACTCTGAAGTAAACTTCAATTGTACATCACCCACAGCACCGTTTCTGTGCTTAGCAATAATGATATTTGCCACTCCCAGTGTTGAATTGCCATGCTCATCCTCATCTAATCCGTAGTACTCAGGACGATTGATGAACATTACCATATCAGCATCCTGCTCAATAGAGCCTGATTCCCTCAAGTCGGATAGTTGTGGACGTCTGTCACCACCTCTAGATTCAACAGCCCTGCTTAACTGTGAAAGAGCAATTACCGGAATATTAAGCTCTTTGGCAATGCTCTTCAAGGATCTGGAAATAGTACTGATCTCTTGTTCTCTGTTGCCTGTTTTTGATCCTTCTCCTCCGGCGGTCATCAATTGGAGGTAATCAACAAGGAGTAATTGAATGTCGTGTTGAGATTTTAACCTTCTTGCTTTTGCCCTTAACTCAAAGACTGAGATGGCCGGAGTATCATCAATAAATATTGGAGCTTCTGCCAGTCCACCGATCTTGGCATGGATCTGCTCTACTTCATCGTTCCTTAAATTACCACTTCTCAGTTTGCCGGAAGAAAGTTCAGATTCAGAAGAGATCAATCTAGTAACCAATTGAAGAGAGGACATTTCCAGAGAGAATACAGCTACCGGTTTTTTAAAGTCTACAGCTGCATTTCTAGCCAATGTCAAAGCAAAGGCTGTTTTACCCATCGCAGGTCTTGCTGCAAGAATAATGAGGTCAGATGATTGCCAGCCGTTGGTCATTCTATCTAGCTCAGTAAATCCTGAAGCAACTCCTACAACATTTCCCTCATGGTCTTTTGCCTGCTCAATCTGCTTAATGGCTGAACGGATC
Source organism: Bacteroidia bacterium (assembly GCA_030429925.1). GTDB lineage: Bacteria > Bacteroidota > Bacteroidia > Flavobacteriales_E > Vicingaceae > UBA1494. Next base: position 4,592 of record JAUIGQ010000074.1, read on the forward strand.
AGGGTAGACATGGAGTCGTAATTCTTCCTTATATTTCCTTCAGTTACTTCAAACAGTCCGCTTTCTGCCTTGTCTAAGAGTGTAAATACATCTGTTGTATCATCATAGGCATCTCCAATGATCTCTGTACTGATCCTGATCAACTCTCTTTGAATATATTTCTGAGCAATGATCCTTGCGTGGAATTCAACATTGGCAGCAGAGGCAACTCTATTGGTCAATTGAGTTATATAATAGGGTCCACCAACAACTTCCAAGTCGCCTTTTTGCTTTAAGGCGTTGGTAATTGTTAATATGTCAATGGGTTCTGATTTTTGAAACAGATCCTGTATGGTTGAAAAGATCTTTTGATGACTCTCCTTATAGAAACTTCGTGGTTGTAAAATATCAATGGCAGTGTTGACCGCATCTCTTTCCAACATCATGGCTCCTAATACTGCTTCTTCTAGGTCAACAGCTTGTGGTTGAATTCTACCATGCTCTAAACCAGCTAGTTGTATGGTTTTGTTGGTGCTGAGTTGTCTGATCTTTTCCGCCTTTTTATTCTGGCTATTCATACAGCCAAATGTAGGGTTTTTGCCTTGCGAGGGGCTGTGTAAAAATATATTTTGCCAATATTTTTATTCATTTCATCAAAGGAAACAAGGGCCTAGAATCTTGATACTTTTTAAAATTAATAAACATTGAATTAACAATCAATCAACAGCTTATCAAGAACTTATTAAGAATTGATTGTACCTACAGATTTCATTTTTTATTCTTTGCTTAACTTTAATTTAATGAACTCCAGATTATTCCTTCTTCTGGCTACATTTTTCTTACTCAATAGTTGTAAGAAGGATAAAGATGATGTATTTCCAACCATCATCATTTCTGCACCTACTGAAAATTCTACTTATAATGTTTTAGAGGCAATTCCACTGAGAATATCAATAACCGATAATGAAAAGATCGAAAGTGTAAGGATCTCCCTTTCTGAACAATCAAGTGGAAAGAGCGCTTTGAGCAGTCTCAGTTACTATCCCGCTCAAAGCTCCTTCAACTTAGATGAGTTCTATTTTATTTCAGATAGTCTATTGAATACCGGCAAATACTCTTTGAGGGTTGATGCTAGTGATGGAGACAATAGTGCCAGTGCGTTTTCTACTGTGATCATTCAAGGAATTGATAGAAAAAGTCTACAGATCATCGCTGCTATTGATGGCGGTCAAACTGATGAGATCATTGCCATTCAAAAAGACCAATTGATCAATAGATTGTTAGCGAATGTTTCGGTAGGAGAAGTGCATGTGAATAGCAGGTATCAACAAAGCTGGTTTTCTCAACCGGGAATTGAGAAAATAGCTTCCCTGAATCTAGCTTCTTCTCTTGTTGACTACGAGGCATTTCCCAATTCTAATGGACAGTCTGATAGGATCCTCGATGCAGAATATATTGGAGATCGATTTTATGTCAGCACCGACAGAGGAACTCTTCAAGCCTTTTCAACCTCATATCAGGATGTGTTCACTTATAATTCACCAACTGGTTTCAGAGTTAGGAACATCTATAATGTCAATAACAGACCAATGGTTAAGGAGACAGATCTTGTCGGAAATAATCAAAGTTTGATCTACCTGTTCAACAATGGAAGTATTGATACCAGAATCAATGAATCAAACGAGATAATTGGAGTAACATCAAAAAGCTCAGATCCTACAGAAGCTCATCTATTTGTGAATGGAACGAATAGTTTTATTGTAAAGACCGTTGATCTGAACTCTGGTCTAAGCAATTCAATTGCTAGCAAGAATAATATTCAGCTAAAGTCTGTTATAAGGACAAGAGATTTTGAGTTCATATTGATCACCAATAGTGAGGTTCTGAAGTACAATCTGTCTACCGGCTTTTTGAGAGCAGTTTCTTCCAGCCTTTCCAATCCGAAAGCTATCTATGATGAGGTTGATGAAGTGATCTATGTTGCTAGTGGTAATAGCTTAAAGGCCTACGACTATGATCAATTGTCATTGGTCTTCAATTCTACACTGCCAAATCCAATAATAGATATGGCAATGCATTACAATAAGTAAGGGGATTACTTTTTCTTGCTTTCGTCTACCACTCCCATATTGGAGAATTTGCGGATCCTACTGGCTACTCTTTTGTCAGCTTCTATTTCCATCAAACTCTTCAAATGTTTGCTTACTTCTTTCTTAACAAGCAAATAAGCCTCTTCAGGATTTGCATGAGCACCACCAATAGGTTCTTTGATCACTCCATCGATCAGCTTGTTCTCAAGCATATCTTCCGCTGTAAGCTTGAGTGCTTCTGCAGCCTGCTCTTTGAAATCCCAGCTTCTCCAAAGGATAGAAGAACAACTTTCAGGAGAAATAACAGAATACCAAGTATTTTCCATCATAAGCACCTTGTCTCCAATGCCAATTCCCAATGCTCCACCGGAAGCTCCCTCACCTATGATCACACAGATAATGGGAACCTTAAGTGTTGACATCACTAACAAATTCTTAGCAATGGCTTCTCCCTGACCTCTTTCCTCAGCTTCCAAGCCAGGGAATGCTCCGGGAGTGTCGATGAAAGTAACAACCGGAATGTTGAATTTCTCAGCCATTTGCATCAACCTTAAGGCCTTGCGGTAGCCTTCAGGATTTGCCATCCCAAAATTTCTATACTGACGCATTTTGGTGTTGATGCCTTTCTGTTGACCAATGAACATCACTGTTTGGCCATCAATGGTGCCCAATCCACCAACCATAGCTTTATCATCCTTGACGGTTCTGTCGCCGTGCAATTCAATAAAGTCACCATCAGTGAGATGTTGGATATAACTTAGAGTATAAGGTCGATCAGGGTGACGACTAACTTGCACCCTTTGCCAAGGTGTAAGGTCGCTGTAGATCTCTTTTCTTGTTTCTTTTAGCTTTTTTTCAAGAGCTTTGGTTGTTTTTGAAACATCAACTTTACTCTTGTCTTCAAGGTCCTTTGCCTGTTCCAGCTGCTCTATGATCTCTTTGATCGGTTCTTCGAATTCCAGGTAATTCGGCATATTTCGGATTTTTGGAGGAGTCAAAAGTACAAATTATTGCAGCATTCACAACCGATCATTTTGTTGCTTCATGTATCTTTGAACAATGCGATTCAAAGCCAATGCAAAGATCAACTTAGGACTTTTCATAAAGTCTAAAAGACCAGATGGTTACCATGAATTAGAGAGTGTTTTTTTGCCCATCGATTGGTCTGATGAGCTTGAAATATCTGAGAGCAAGAGTCTGGTGTTCGAAAGTTCTGGGATCACAATTCCAAATGATCCAAACGGAAATCTGGTAGTTCAGGCCTATGAACTTCTCAATTACCAATTCGATCTACCTGCCTTGGAGATCCATCTAAAGAAGAACATTCCCATTGGAGCCGGATTGGGAGGTGGGTCTGCGGATGCTGCCTTTACTTTAAAGGCTTTGAATGAGGGATTTATGCTTGGATTGAGTATTGAAGAACTTGAGGCTCTGGCCCTTCAATTGGGAAGTGATTGCCCTTTCTTCATTCAGAACAAACCGGCAATTGCAAAGGGAAGGGGTGAACTATTGGATCACAGTATAGACCTAGATATTAAGGGTAATCTGTTGGTGGTGGTGCCTCCTGTACATATTAGCACAGCTAAAGCCTATTCTCTGATCAAACCCAATGATGATAGAGAAGAACTGGCTGAATTATTAAAATTACCTCTTTCCGATTGGCAGGGAAGGGTAGTCAACGATTTTGAAGAAGTTCTATGTTCTGAGGTAGAAGAGCTGAATGAACTGAGAAATATGCTGATTGAGTCAGCAGCTGATTATGTGAGCATGAGCGGAAGTGGATCGGCCTTTTTTGCAATATACAAGAACGACATCCCCAATTTAGACCTACCGGAGTCTTATCTGGTTCATCAAATGAAGCTATAGCTATTTGGGAGCTTTCTTAAGCAGGTAAAATGCTAAGAATCCAAAAAGAATGTTGGGGATCCACATAGCCAGCATAGGGTTTAGTCCGCCGTTGGTGGCAAATGTTTGTGTGACTTTCATGAAGAGAATGAAAGAGAAGCTGATCGCTAATCCCAGTCCTAGATGAAGTCCAATCCCACCTCTAACCTTTCTACTGGCAATGGCTACACCAATAAAGGTTAGAATGATACTCGCAAAGGGGAAGGCGTACCTTTTGTGTTTCTCCACCTCATAGAAAACCACCATTTTGGAACCCTTGAATTTCTCCTTTTCGATCTCTCTTTCCAATTCATAATAATCCAAACTCTCAACGTCTGCATCTCTTCTTCTGAACTCTGCCGGTTTCATATTGAGGACGGTATCCTTGTTCAGCCCTCTCCGGATCTTTTCTTCCATTCCGTTGATCTCCCTTTCATAGTAATTCTGAATGTTCCAAAGATTTTTAGTCGTATCCCATTTAATAAAATCTCCCTGAAGTTTGTACCTTAATTTTCCCTCTTCGTCAAATTGCTCTAAACTGAATTTTACACCAACATCAGTTAGACTGGAATAACTCTCTAAATAGGCATAGTTGTTTGGACTCAACTGTAAATGCATATTTCTTTCTGAGTTTTTGAAAGGGTTGTCGTCAATATAGGTATTGCGGAAATCCAATCTTGCCTTATTAGAAGTGGGGATCAGGAAATTGTTGAGGTAGAAGGAGAGAATTCCCAGGAGAATGGCGCAAAGAAGATAAGGGAACAACAATCTTTTAAAAGAGATCCCACTTGCCAATACTGCTACGATCTCTGTATTGGAGGCCATCTTTGAAGTGAAGAAAATAACGGATATGAAGATAAATAAGGGGCTAAAGAGATTGGCGAAGTAAGGAATGAAATTCATATAGTAGTCGAAGATCACAGCTTCCGTAGGAGCATTTTTTTCTATGAATTCATCTACATTTTCCGAAAAGTCAAACACAATAGAAATGGAGATGATCAATGCAATGGAGAAGAAGAAGGTACCCAAGAACTTGCGAATGATGTATAGATCTAACTTCTTCATGTTTTACAATCTCTGACTTACTTTCTTAACCATTTGGTCTTTCCATGAACGGAAGCTGCCATCTATTATTCTCTTTCTCGCTTCTTTCACCAACCAAAGATAAAAAGCAAGGTTGTGCAATGTAGCGATCTGTGCTCCAAGAATTTCTTTTGAAATCAGCAGGTGGCGCAAATAGGCTTTGGTGTATAGTGTGTCAACAAAACTATCTCCTTCTTCATCAATCAAGCTGAAATCATCTCTCCACTTTTCATTGCGCATATTGATGATGCCATTCTTGGTGAACAACATTCCATTCCTCGCATTTCTGCTGGGCATCACACAATCGAACATATCAACTCCAAGTGCAATGTTCTCCAATATATTTGCTGGCGTTCCCACTCCCATTAAATAGCGCGGTTTATCCTCCGGCAATATATCACAAACGATCTCACACATTTCATACATCTCTTCTGCCGGCTCTCCAACAGAGAGTCCCCCAATTGCATTTCCCTCCCTGTTCTGTTCGGCAATGAATTCTGCCGATTGTTTCCTCAGGTCCTTATAAACGCTGCCCTGAACAATGGGGAAAAGCGTTTGAGAGTAGCCATACTTTCCTTCCGTCTGATCAAATCTGTCGCAACACCTCTTTAGCAACCTATGGGTCATTTCCATAGATCTTTGCGCATAGGCATACTCGCAAGGGTAAGGGGTGCATTCATCAAAGGCCATGATGATATCTGCTCCGATCGTTCTCTGAATATCCATGATATTCTCAGGAGTGAAGAACTGTTTTGATCCGTCTATATGGGAAGAGAACTTAACCCCTTCTTCCGTGATCTTTCTTCTGTCGGCCAGTGAATAAACTTGATAGCCTCCGCTATCCGTTAGGATAGGCTTGTCCCAGGAATTGAATTGATGCAATCCGCCGGCTTTCTCAATGACGTCTAGTCCGGGTCTCAGGTAAAGATGGTAAGTATTGCCCAGAATGATCTGAGCTTTAATATCTTCCTTAAGTTCTGTTTGATGCACTGCCTTTACACTACCGGCTGTGCCAACCGGCATAAAGATGGGAGTTTCTATTGCTCCGTGATCTGTCTTGAGGATGCCGGCTCTTGCCTTACTTTCGGCATCTTTTTGAACTAGTTGAAACTCCATAGCTGATAAGTGGACAAAGTTAAGTAAAGCCAATCAAAAGAAATCTACCTTTATGCTCATCTTAGAACTGCAGCTATAGCTTTGGAACATTTTTATTTCTGGATATCTCTTTTCATTGTTTTGGGCCTCATTCAAAGCCTGTTCTATCTTTATTTCAGACTTCGTTTCCCCAACCTGAAAATGCAAAAGGAATCACTAGAAGTGAGTGTTTCCGTCATTATTGCTTTTAGGAATGAAGAGGAGAACCTAAAGAGAATCATTCCTCTACTCCTGGATCAAGAGCATAGAGAGTTTGAGTTGATCTTAGTAAATGATCATTCTGATGACAATAGTGTAGAGCTTATAAATTCTTTTCACGACCCAAGGATCAGGATCCTGAACAATGAAGATGGGCGTGGAAAAAAAGCAGCCATACAATTGGGTATAAGAGCTGCAGAAAATAACCTGCTTCTGTTTACAGATGCTGATTGTATACCAAGCTCTGTAAAGTGGCTGGGGATGCTTGCCAACCCACTTATAGAGGGCTACAGTATTAGTCTTGGATACGGTAGGTTTGAAAGAAATTGGGGCATTCTAAATAAGCTTCAGCGTTATGAGAACTTCATGAACAACTTACAAAACTTCTCCTATGCAAATAAAGGGAGAGCCTTTATGGGGGTTGGAAGGAATATGGCCTACAGAAAGGAATTGTTTCATGAAAGCAAAGCTTTTGAGAACTTAAGTCATATAAGAAGTGGTGATGACGATCTTATTATTAATGAGATGAGTGAGCTTGGAAACACAGCAATTGTCTTAAATCCTCTGGCAGAAACGATCTCTGAAGCAACTAATTCTTGGAAAAGTTTCTTCTTTCAGAAAAGAAGGCATTTGGAAGCCGGAAAGTATTATCGAACAGCAGACCGCTTCAAGCTAGCCATATTAGGGCTTTCACAGCTATTCTTCAATCTATTGTTCATAACCCTGTTGTTCCTAGGTCAAGATGTTCCCCTTATTTTGGCAATCTTTGCTACAAAGACAGTCTTTCAGCTGCTCCTTTATGTTTCTCCATTGAAACGATTAAGAGAGTTTGATCTGCTAATTTTCATTCCATTGCTGGAAATGATTTATCTGCCGATCATCAGTCTGATAGGCCTTAGTCAATACCTTTGGAGGGTAGATCGATGGAAGTAAATAAGAATTTATCAGAGAAGGCAAAGAAGGATCTCGAATTGGTGGAAAGAGCCAAGAAGGGAGATCAAAGTGCCTACACGGCTATTATGGCGCGTTATCGAGAACCTATCTTCTACTTGGTAATGAAGATGATCCGGAATGAAAGCGACGCTGAGGATCTTTCCATTGAAGCTTTTGAAAAGGCCTTTAAAAAATTGGAGCAATATACCCCTCAGTATGCCTTCTCCACTTGGCTATTCAGAATTGCTACCAATCACTGCATAGATTTCATTAGAAAGAAGAAGTTAAGGACTACTTCCATTGATGAAGC
>JAUIGQ010000188.1 GCA_030429925.1 Bacteroidia bacterium
CCATACAAGCCGGAGCGCCAAGATCGAAATAATCCTTTCCCAATCGCTCAAAATCAATATCCACTACATTGTCGCATGTAAGTACAAATAATGGTTCGTTGAGGTTAGCAAGAAGGGAATTATATACCCACCAAGCATTTCCTTTCCCTTCTGTATTGATCACTGTATCAATATCGTGTCCGATCACATGCTTTGACAGGTCTGCCTTTTTATAACCAACAGTGATATGAATATGCTCAATATAGGGCTTCATCTTATCAATGCCGTTTAAAATGAGGGTGCTTTCTCCCAACTTAGCCATGGCTTTTGGGATCTCATTGGTGAGAGGCATCATTCTGCTGCCCCTTCCTGCTGCCATTATGATCGCATGCTTGATCTTCATTTTTTACTTCTCTTCTGCAGGAGGGTTGTCTATTATTGCAAGGATCTCTTCTCTTGTAAGTCTCTCTGCATTTTCTGAGGACAATAATTCAGGAATAGGATTCTCAGCTTTTTCATTGAATGAGATGATAAAATGGCGTATCCCATCATACTCTTTACTTTCAGTATAAGGAAGTTCAGCTTCTCCAATTAGAAATTCATCATTTCTTTCTCCCGGTCTACCTTCTATCCTTTTGTATTTGCCTCCATGTTCTTCCGTCCACACCTTCAAGATATCGATCATCTTGGCTGATTTCATCTCCCTTGAGAGCACTTTTCCATGCAATTCATCCATATTATCCATAGCAGTGATCACTAGGTTAACTGCTTCATCTACTGTAAAGAAGAATCTTCTCATTTCCGGACCGGTAGTTCCGATCTCCCCTTCCTCTTCCAGCATCTTTTTCCAGATAGTAAGCACAGAACCCGTAGACCAGGCTACATTGCCATATCGAACGCAGCAGAATTGAGTATCGGTCTTTCCATCCATCGAGCAGAATACTCTCTCCATCAATGCTTTTGTTAATCCATAAGTATTACGAACAGGAGGTGCAGCCTTATCAGTGCTGATTCCTATTACTTGAGAAACTCCTTTTTCTACTGCTACCCTTGCCACATTCTGAGATCCCAAGGAATTCACATCAACACATTCCATAGGATATTTTTCAGCTAGATCCACAAACTTTGTTGCAGCTGCATGGATGATAATATCAGGTTTAACTTCAGTAACAACATCTCTAACCGATTCTATATTGGTTACATCTAATGGTATGCTCTTACAAGATGTAAACTTCTCTGCCTGAAAATTTTGTTTATTATTTCTTCCGCCTAGAAATACTTCGTATTGATCTTTGAGAGCCATTCCTAATCGCTTTCCTAAAAAGCCGGTTCCACCTGTTACCAATACTACTTTTTTCGATGCCATATTTTATATAATTCTTCCTTAAAAAAAACTCTTTCTACAAATTCTCCAAAAATGGAAGCTCAAAAGTAAAGAAGCTTTTTGTCTGAGAGCCATTGAAAGGTATTTTCTACCTTCTTTTTGCTTCTTTGCTTCATTGGCTGTAATTGCTGTGAACATATAGGCTGCTACTTTCATCTCTTTTTCATACTTCCCAAACACTTTTTTGACCTCTTCAATCTTCATTAACAGATTGATGATATAGAGCTTTCTTTCTAGAATGGAAGAAATATCATATGCGGTTATGGATCTTCCCGGATGATTTCTTATTGCACTATTCACTTTAGGTATCACACCCAATTTAAATTCTGATCTCACTCTAACCCATAATTCCCAATCTTCAGAACCTATCACCTTCTCATCTTCATTGAACTGATACTTCTCAAATGCTTTTCTAGATAAAAAAACACCAATACAGGAAATGAAATTCCCCTTTGCCAATTGAACAATCTGTTTAGATTTAGGTGGATAGCTGTATGACCTTATCAGCTCTTTATGATCATCTACCAATTCACAGTAATTGTGAAAAAAGTCGACATCCTCACCTTTCTCAATATGCTCAGATGCATCCTTTAAATTATCCGGATACATAAAATCGTCAGAGTCTAAAAGCGTTAGAAAGTCTCCCTTTGCTTCTTTGAATCCTACATTTCTAGCCCTTGACCGTTCAATGTTTTCTTTGTTCTTGATCAGTCTGATCTTTCCTTGCTCTACCAAAGGCTGTAAGACCTCAAGAGTATTGTCAGTAGAACAATTGTCTACAACAATCACTTCATAATTATTATAGGTTTGGGCAAATACAGACTCCAAAGTATCCAGTATCATATTGGCCCTATTATAGGTTGGTATGACGATAGAGATTAGCGGATCAGAACTCATAT
>JAUIGQ010000075.1 GCA_030429925.1 Bacteroidia bacterium
TATAAAGGGCGAACATATTGAAGAACAAATGTGCAATGCCCCCATGCATGAACATATAGGTCACCAGCTGATGAGGTCTAAAGGCTTCGCTCGTCCAATGATGTAATCCCAATATTTCCGGCAGATCGATCCTCGATTGCTGCGCTACGAAAGTTGCGACAAGCATCAAGATGTTGATGATCAATAGATTCTTAACCACTTCAGGTAATCCACCTAGAATATTTCCCGATCTAAAATTCATTTTCTCTTAAACTGTTTGTCTAGATCCTGCAAAGAATAAGTCACGATAATTGGTTTTTGATCACTTAAACTATAAGGCATGGAGGTTGCGAAAAGTTCATCGATCAATCTCAACATCTCTTCTTCCTCTAACTTCTGTCCTCTTTTGATAGAGCTTTTCTTTGCCAGGGCATGGATCAATTTTATTTTGGCCGTATTCTTTAATTCTTGTTGATCTTCTTTGAAGGCATCTATCATTCCTTCTATCAATTCAGTGGGATCGATATTGGCAGCCTCGGCAGGAATACCCTGAACAATAAAAGTGTTCTGGCCAAATTCCCTAAGGTCAAAACCCAACATTTCCATATCCTCTTTTACAGAATCTACCAGAGAGTAATCGTCTGCAGATAATTCTAAATTGACAGGAAACAAGAGTTGTTGGGAAGGACCTCTTCCATTCTTCATGATCTCAGCATACTTATCGATCAATATTCTCTGATGAGCTCTTTCTTGATCGATCAATATAAAACCGGATTTCAACTGACTTAGAATGTATCTTCTGTGCAATTGCATCAATGGAATTACATCTGTCTTTTCTACCTCTAAGGTTGCAGAAATTGATTCGATCTCAGTATCCCCTTCTCTATGCTTGTATAGTTGTTCCCAGCTCTTTGACTTTTCACTTTCTCTGTTAAATGGAAAGTGAATGCCTGCTTGTTTCTTCTCTTTCTTCTCAGTTTGAAATGGATTGTATTCAGGATCTACTTCAATCCTCGGCAGGGGAATGGGTTCACCTTTCTTGGGCAAACTTGAAAAGCTAACTTCTTGCTCAAAATCGAGGCTAGGAGTAAGGTTGTGTTTTCCAAGGGCTTGTCTTACAGCGGTTCTGAGAATGGCATAAATAGAGCGCTCTTCTTCAAACTTTATCTCTGTTTTGGTTGGATGAATATTGATGTCGATCCTAGCTGGATCGATCTCTAGCCTCAAAAAGTAGGCAGCAAACTGATCAGAAGGGATTAGTTCTTCATAAGCTTGTTGGATGGCATGATTGAGGTATGCATTCTTGATGAACCTGCCATTGACAAAGAAGTACTGTTCTCCTCTTGTCCTTCTTGCAAATTCAGGCTTACCTATGAAACCACTGATCTTAACAATATCCGTTGTTTCTTCAACAGGAACCAATCTTTGGTTGTATTTAGAACCGTATACATTGACGATCCTTTGCCTGAAGTTGGACTTTGGCAAGCGATAGATCTCATTTCCATCATTGTTGAGATTCATCCCAACCCCGGGATTTGCAAGCGCTAGTCTTATGAACTCTTCAGTCATATGTCGATACTCAACCGGATTGCTCTTCAGGAAGTTCCTTCTGGCAGGTATATTGAAGAAGAGATCCTTTACACTGATCTGGGTTCCTGCTTTGCAATTGCATACTTCCTGACTGATCACATCGTTTCCTTCAAGGATCAAATGAGTTCCCAGATCGGAATCTGCGGTTTTGCTTTTTATCTCCATTCTGGAGACTGCTGAAATGGATGGAATCGCTTCTCCTCTAAAACCCATGGTTGTCAAAGAAAAGAGGTCGTCTACCTTTCTGATCTTGGAAGTAGCATGTCTTTCCAAAGAGAGCCTGGCATCTGTATCTGACATTCCAATGCCATTGTCAATTACCTTGATCAAGGTTTTACCTGCATTCTTAATAAGAAGGTCTATCTGATCTGATCCTGCATCAATGGAATTCTCCATCAATTCCTTTACTACCGAGGCTGGTCTTTGAACAACTTCTCCTGCGGCAATTTGATTGGCTACAGAGTCGGGCAGAAGTTCAATTATATCGGGCATTTAGTAGTATCTCCTCAGCTTTTTTGAGAAGAATCAAAGTTAGTAAAAATGCTAGGGAAGTAAGAGCTGTTTTCGCTAGTAATAAAGAATGAAATAGCAAATAGCGGAGAGTAGTATAAAGATAAAGACCAATCTAACATTCGATTTGGATTCAAAGTGGCTTGTTTTCTTCCTTTGCACCCATTGAGATTTGAAATCCTTTCTCCCGCTGATCCTTCCGCCGGCTTCGCCTTTCATCTCTGATTGGATCCTATCATATCTTTCCTTCAATTCTTCTTTGTTCTCATCGTAAAAACGAGCTGAGAAGTTGAATTGCTTGGCTTTTCTAGTTTTGAAAAATGATGAGATCATGGAACAAATTTACTCAATTAAAGAAACGCATCAATGGCGTGGATATTGCTAATAGTCGACTGTTCAAAAATGCTCTATCTTCTCATTTACTCTAATCTTGAATAGCTTTACTTTAGTACTATGTTAAAACACCATTTTCTGCTGACGGCAGTGAGGCTGCCACTTTTTGCTATTTGCTTGTTGCTGATTTACAATTCACAAGCACAGTCTCCTGACTTTATGAAAGACCCAAGTCCTTGGGCAGATTCTGTTTTTAAGAACATGACATTGGATGAGAAGATCGGTCAGTTGTTCAATATTCCAGCCTATTCCAATAAGGGAGAAGCCCATACTCAGGAAGTTTTAGAGCAAATTGAAAAGTATCATATTGGTGGACTGACCTTTTTTCAAGGCGGTCCTCACCGACAAGCGAAACTTACTAACCTCTATCAATCTAGATCAAAGGTTCCTTTGATGGTCGCCATTGATGGAGAGTGGGGCTTAAGCATGAGGTTGGACAGTACCATGAAATACCCTTGGCAAATGACCTTGGGCGCAATTGAGGATGATGAGTTGATCTATAATATGGGTGTAGATATAGGCAAGCAATTAAAGCGACTTGGAGTGAATGTCAACTTTGCTCCTGTTGTAGATATCAATAACAATCCTGAGAATCCTGTGATCAATGCAAGGTCTTTTGGAGAGAGTAAAGAGAGAGTAGCTAGGAAAGGAATTGCCTATATGAAAGGGATGCAATCACAAAGGGTATTGGCAACGGCAAAGCACTTTCCGGGACATGGAGATACTGATTCTGACTCTCACCATACATTACCCATGATCAAGCACTCTAAGAAAAGGATCGAGGAGCTGGAACTTTATCCCTTCAAGGCTCTGATTAAAGAAGGAGTTGGTGGTGTGATGTCGGCCCATCTTTATCTTCCTGCTTATACTCGAACTAATCAGATAGCATCCTCATTAAGCAGATCAGTTATTGATACCTTATTGCGGCAGGAGCTTGGTTATGATGGATTAGTTTTTACAGATGGATTGAATATGGGAGGAGTAGCCAATTATCAAATGTCATCTAAGGTAGACCTTCAAGCTGTTCAAGCAGGCAATGATATCCTTCTATTATCAAAAGATATTGAAGCAGGCATTTCTGCTATTAAATCGGCATTAAAAAATGGAGAGTTGTCCCAAGCTCAATTGGACGAATCGGTGAAGAGGATCCTTAAAGCCAAAGAGTGGATGGGCATACATAGGTCGGCAAGGGTTGAGATGTCGAACTTGATGAAAGAGCTAAATTCAGCTTCTTATCAGAAATTGGAAGCAGATCTCGTACGGTCCAGCTTAACTGTATTGAAGAATAAGACTGAGGTCTTGCCAATCAAGGATCTAAGTCAAAGAATAGCTGTCTTGTCCTTGGCTAAGGAGGGGGTGTCTTATCGACCTTTTCAAAAGAGCTTAAACCTATATACAAGGGTAGACACTTTCCATTATTCAGAGCTTCCGGTCTCTATGCAAAAAGGATTGATGGATACACTTTTAACTTATGATAAGGTGATCGTTGGAGTGCATTTGTCGAATAAAAGTCCCTGGGTTTCAAGCAAGATCGATAATGAGTTCAAGAATTTCGTGAACATCCTTCGATTGAAAAAAGAAGTGATCGTTGATCTATTCGGGAACGCCTATGCTTTGAATAATTTCATTGCAGCTGCCAATGCCAAAGGGCTTGTCGTTTCCTATCAAAATTCTACTTTGGCCCAGTCTTTATCCGCCCAGTTGATCTTTGGTGCGATAGAAGCAAAAGGGAAGTTGCCTGTTTCATTAAGTCCTGATTTTGAGAAGGAAATGGGAATTCAAACTGAGAAGATCGATCGTTTAGAATATGTGTACCCGGAAGAGATAGGAATTAATTCATTGGACCTAGCCGTTATTGACAGCATAGTAGGTGAAGGCCTGAAAGAAAAAGCGTATCCAGGCGTGCAAGTAATGGTTGCAAAAGGTGGAAAGGTGTTTTACAAGAAGGAGTTCGGAAAGGTTACTTATGAATCTGACAGATCAGTAGATGAACTATTGATCTACGATTTGGCATCTGTAACTAAAATAGCTTCAACAGTTCTGGCAGTAATGGAATTGGATGGAGAGGGAAAGCTTTCATTGGATGATCGATTAGGTGATCATTTGAAGTATGTTAGAAAGACAGACTATGAAGAGATCACCTTGAGGGAGATGCTTGCTCACCAAGCAGGATTAGCTGCTTGGATCCCATTTTACATCAAAACATTGCACCATGGAATGCTAAACTTTGATATTTATAGCAAAACCAAGAGCAAAGATTATCCCTACCAAGTAGCAGATGAGCTATACATAAGCAAAGTCTATGCGGAGGATAGCATCTTCCACCGGATCGTTCACCGAGCAAAGGTTGCATCGAAGAAGGAATACAAATACAGCGATATAGGGTATTACTTCTTAAAAGAGATCGTTGAGAAGATCGTTAAAGAGCCTATTGAAGCTTACAACCAAAAACGTTTCTATGAACCTATGGGCATGAATCGAACGGCTTTCATGCCCTTAGAGAAGTTTGATTTAGAGGAAATAGCTCCAACGGAAAATGATAAAGTATTCCGAAAGCAATTGATCCATGGTTATGTGCACGATCCCGGCGCAGCCATGCTTGGGGGAGTAGGAGGACATGCAGGCTTATTCTCCAATGCAAACGATATGATGAAGTTGATGCAAATGTTCCTCAACGACGGAAGATATGGGGGTAAAGAGTATCTGAAAGCTGAAGTTTTGGAAGAATATACCAAATGTCAGTATTGCAAGGACAGTATTCCTAGAACCAAAGAGGACAATAGAAGAGGAGCCGGATTTGACAAACCTGCATTTCATGGAGAAATAGGTCCCACATGTGATTGTATTTCCTTTGCAAGTTTTGGACATTCAGGCTTTACCGGAACCTATGTATGGGTAGACCCTGATGAGGATCTTGTTTATGTCTTTCTTTCCAATCGAGTATATCCAGATGCAAAAAATCCTAAGTTGGTGAAATTGAACATTCGGACAAGGATACAGGAAAAGATCTATGACGCAATTCACAATGCTGAGTGGAGGCAAGAGCAATCAGCTTTAAATTTGCAGCCATGAATATTGGAATCGTTTGTTATCCTACCTATGGTGGGAGTGGGGTAGTGGCTACAGAATTAGGAATGGCTCTGGCAGCCAAAGGGCATGAAGTTCATTTTATTTCTTATCAGCAGCCAGTTAGATTAGATAATTTCAAAGAGAATATTCACTATCATGAGGTGAATGTAAGTGATTATCCTCTGTTTGATTACCCTCCATACGAGTTGGTTCTTTCAAGCAAATTAGTAGATGTAGTCAAATTCGCACAATTGGACATACTCCATGTTCATTATGCAATTCCTCATGCTTCAGCTGCTTATATGGCTAGAGAGATCCTGAGATCAGAGGGTATTGAGGTTCCTTACATTACAACTTTGCATGGAACTGATATAACTTTAGTAGGTAAGGACAGTTCTTTTGAACCTGTGATCAGCTTCGCCATTAACCAATCAGATGCTGTAACAGCAGTGTCAGAAAGCTTGAAACAAGATACCTATGATCATTTTAGAACAGAGAGAAAAATAGAAGTGATCCCCAATTTTGTATGCATACACGGATGTGATTCACCTGAGGTGGATTTAGATCTAAAAAATAGGATTGCACCAAATGGAGAGAGGATCATTGCTCATGTGTCAAACTTCAGGAAAGTGAAGAGGATATCAGACGTAACAGCCATTTTTCACAAAGTGCATAATAAGATGCCGTCTAAACTTCTTTTGATCGGTGATGGACCTGAATTGCACAATGCAGAAGTATACTGCAGGGAGAATGGTTTGGATCATGATCTGGTTGTTATGGGGAAGGTGAGAGATACAGAGAGGGTTGTGAGTATTGCCGATCTATTCTTACTGCCATCAGAATTCGAAAGCTTTGGATTGGCTGCTTTGGAAGCAATGAGAGCCGGCGTGCCTGTAATTTCATCCAATACCGGAGGTATTCCGGAGGTTAATGAAGACGGATTCTCAGGATATCTAAGCAATGTAGGAGATATAGAGGATATGGCTAATAAGTCCATGAGTATTCTGGCAGACAATCTAACTCTGCAAAAGTTCAAAATGCAGGCCTTTGAGCAAGCCAAGAAATTTGATCTGGAAAAGATCTTACCAAAATATGAGGCATTATATGAAAGCCTTATAAAATAGCCCATTTTAGCCCCTACTACATATTAATTATATAATTTTGCGGCACTCAAGGCCTCGTGGCGCAACTGAATAGCGCATCTGATTACGGCTCAGAAGGTTGCAGGTTTGAATCCTGCCGAGGTCACTAGAGAATGAATCCCAAAAGCATAGCTTTTGGGATTTTTTATTTGAAAGTGTGTAGAGCTTGCTCTTAAACACTTGAGAATAAAAAATCATCAAGGATGCGCAGCATGCTTGGGAGACATTTTGACCTTGGACGGCAAGAGGATGGGCGCAGCCAATCCTGTGTAGAGCTTGCACTTAAACACTTGAGAATAAAAAATCATCAAGGATGCGCAGCATGCTTGGGAGACATTTTGACCTTGGACGGCAAGAGGATGGGCGCAGCCAATCTTGTGTAGAGCTTGCACTTAAACACTTGAGAATAAAAAATCATCAAGGATGCGCAGCATGCTTGGGAGACATTTTGACCTTGGACGGCAAGAGGATGGGCGCAGCCAATCCTTTGCAGAGCTTGCTCTTAAACACTTGGGATTAAAGGAACAAGGAACAAGGAACAAGGACGAAGGATGAAGGAGGAAGCAAGAAGTAGGAAGCAAGAAGTAGGAAGCAAGAAGTAGGAAGCAAGAAGTAGGAAGAGTTATTCTAAACCTTCTACCTTCTTACTTGTTAAAGCAATTGTATGAATTAAGAATTCGTTTTTCTTAATTTTATAGATTATGAAATTTGAAGTTCTCCATCGACTCCTTGCTTTTTTTGGAGCATTCATCTTACTATCCAGCCTGTATGCTCAAACTGATGTTTATTTAAAGATCAATCACAAGTGGAACGGGAATACCTTTATAGGTAAACCAACTGTTTCACAAAGTGGTAGTTCTGCATTTTTCATTTTGACAAGAATGGAATATTATATGTCAGGCTTTGAGATCATACATGATAGTGGAATGGTTACACCCATTCCTGGAAAGTACCTTTTAGTCAATGCAGATGATACTAGTTTTGAATTTCTAGGAAGCTTTAATCTTTCAAATATCGAAGGAATTTCATTTCATATAGGAGTTGATTCAGCTGCTAATCATTCTGATCCAAGCCTGTACGAAGGGAATCATCCTCTGAAGTTGAAATTTCCTTCCATGCATTGGGGATGGGCCTCAGGATATAGGTTCATAGCATTTGAAGCAGGAACAGGAGTAAATATGAATGAAATGGCCTCCATTCATACTCTGGGCAATAAAAATTACCACAAACAGACACAAACGGTTTCTGCCAATCAATTTGGGAGTGATCTAATTATCAATTTGGATGCAGAATATGCAAATGGATTCAATTCTATCACTATTGATCCGAATCTCTTTTATCATGGTGATCTTGAAGATGCAAAAACATTAATAGAAAATTTTAGAGATTATGTTTTTTCTGGCTCAACCGTTGGAATTACAGCTAGTAAAATGAAACAACCATCCTTTTCAATTTACCCTAATCCAACTAGTGGTATTATAGGCGTTTCAACTCCTGATATACCAAGTTTATTTTACGAAGTAAGAGGTTTGAGTGGTAAATTAATCAATAAAGGTTTTGTTCAAAATGGTCAACAGCTTGATCTTAGAGATTATGAATCCGGTATTTATCTGATTCAGTTCTTTGATGAGCAGGGCTTTATCAAGAGTGAGAAGGTTGTCCTTCATTAATTATAACTCAAAACCTAAGCTTTGAGAGTATATATATATCTTCTTTTTAGCTTACTTATTATTGGATGCAATAGTGATAGCGATGAGGTTGATCCTATAGAGGATTCCATTCCCACTTCATTCAACCCAACACCTTATAATTTATTCACTGGAGGTTTTACACCCCCAGATATTCCAGCGGACAATAAATTAACGATTGAAGGTGTGAAACTCGGGAGAATGCTTTTCTACGAGAAAAAACTTTCAAAAGATGGAAGCATGTCATGTGCCAGTTGTCATCAGCAAGAGTTCGCCTTTACTGATACAGCTAGATTCTCTCTTGGAATTCATGGATTGCCGGGATCAAGACAATCCATGTCTGTTTTTAATATGGCTTGGAATACCAATGGTTTTTTCTGGGATGGAAGGGCGCCCAAGTTAAGAGATCAGTCTCTAATGCCAATTCAGGATCCACTTGAGTTAGATGAGAATTTAGATAGTGTAGTTGCTAAATTGGAAGCATCTGCTATCTATAGAGAACAATTTAAAAAAGCCTTTGGAACTGCTGAGATCTCAGCAGAACGGATGTCATTAGCTATGGAACAATTCATGAACAGTATTGTGTCTGTAAACAGCAAGTATGATAAATATCTGAATGGGATAGTTGCTCTGGATTCAAATGAGGAAAGAGGTCGATTTTTATTCTTTACAGAGTTTAATCCTGGCTTTCCTTCACTATCTGGAGCTGATTGTAGACACTGTCATTCAGGCTTGAATTTCGAAAATGATCGATATATGAATAATGGTCTGGATTCAGATGCTAACATGACGGATGAGGGAAGGAAGAAATTTACTGGAAGGCAAAATGACAAAGGAAAGTTCAAGGTCCCCTCATTGAGAAATATTGCATTAACAGCTCCTTATATGCACGATGGAAGATTTCAAACCCTGGAAGAAGTTATTGAGCATTACAATAGTGGCCTTGTCAACTCAAGCACTCTTGATCCTACACTTTTGTATCCGCTGAATAATGGAGGTTTAATGTTAAGTGCAGAAGATAAAAGAGACTTGATCGCCTTTTTAAATACTCTTACCGACGAAGACTTGACCACTAACCCTGAATTTAGTGATCCATTCTAGTTCTTTTGAGAAATCTTTTTTATACAATATTTGTCTTCTCAATCCTATCTTCATGCAATACAAGTAGGGAGAGATCTAACATCATTGGAACCAGTACTTCAATATTAAGAGTACCTTCTTACTTTCCTGAATTGGTTTTTGATTCAACTAATGCATTTACACAAGAGAGGTGGGCACTGGGAAAAAGACTCTTTTTTGAGAAGAGATTTTCAATTGATCGCTCTATTAGTTGTGCATCTTGTCATCGGCCTGCACTTGCCTTTAGCGACAGTAAAGCATTAAGTATTGGTGCTAAGGGTAAAGAAGGAGTTAGAAATGCACCCTCTCTGGCCAATATTGGATATCACCCATACTTTATGAGAGAAGGAGGAGTTCCTACTCTTGAGATGCAAGTTTTGGTTCCCATACAAGAAGAAGATGAATTCAATCACAATATGGTGAATCTTGTAGATAGCTTGAAAGAGGATACGATTTACCGATCTATGAGCTTGAAGGCATATGGCAGAGAACTAGATCCTTTTGTAATTACAAGAGCATTGGGCGTCTTTGAAAGAAGTTTAGTAAGTGGAGGGAGTCCATATGATAAATTCCAATTTCAAAATGATTCAACTGCTTTGTCTGAAATAGAGATCAAGGGTATGGATTTGTTCATGAGTTCAAAAACTAATTGCAACAGCTGTCATTCCGGTTTCAACTTTACAAACTATGCATTTAAGAATACCGGTTTGGACACAACTTATGAAGATATAGGTAGAATGAGGTTGAGTGGGAAAGAAGAAGATAAAGCTAAGTTCAAAGTACCTTCTTTGAGAAATGTTTCTCTAACAGCACCTTATATGCACAATGGAAGCATTGAAACTCTTGATGAGGTGATCGAACATTATAATAGAGGAGGAAAGCCTCATCCTAACAAAGATCCATTAATAAGACCTTTGGGACTTTCTGAAATAGAAAAAAAACAACTTGTTGCCTTCTTAGAGAGTTTAACCGATATTGATTTTGCAAATGATCCTAGATGGGTTGAGTAGAGTTAACTCTTTCTCAATCTAAATACTTCCATTCCTCATTTCTTCTCTTCATAAATCCTCCACTTTCAAATTTTACTGCAGAAACCATCACTTTCAATCCTTCTTTCAAATATTCCTTTTCCAGACTTTCCTTGGCCTCATCTATTCCATAGTTGTCCATCAAAACTTCAGCTGCTGATAGCTCTGTCTTTAGGTAAATGATCTCATTCTGACCGTTGAATATGTCGGTCATGATCGATTGGATCCTACCCTCAAACCTTTCTGCGGCCTGATGGGTGAGCTTTGAGGTTTCGCTAAAGTATAAATTATCGTAATCGTCGATATATTGGTAGGTGAGGATCATATACTCAATTGAATCTTCAAAAACCTTATTGAAATTCAAACTGAAAATGATAAATCCTCTATCTGAATCCAAAGAAACGCTCTCTGCTTTTTCCAATTCAAGGAGCTCATCTAAGACGGCATTCGTCTTTCGTATACTTTTATAAAGAGTGTTCAATGAATCATATCTGCTCGAATATAGGTCGATCAGCTCTGAAAAGGTATAGCCTCCGTATAAATACCTTTGCTCCTCACTGTTCATGATGGTATTGATCTCATCAATAATGAACATTCTTTCCTTTTCAGCTAAGGTTTGGTCTTCTTCAAGACTCAATCTCACCTCCTTCCAGTCGGAAGGGTTTATCTCGTTGTTCCTTATTGAGCAGGCAATAGAAGCAAACAGGAGAAGAATAAATGGTATTGTAAAATGAAGTTTCAAACTTTTATAAAGATCAATAGTCCAAACATAAGAAAAGGTGAGCTTTCACTCACCTTTTTCAATAGACCGAATGGGTGGCCTATTAACTACACTACTTCTTATGGCTGAACACTAAATCTTTCAGAGAGCTCAATTTGATCTCCAGAGATCCTTATGAGGTAAAAACCTTTGTTCAATTGAACACTAGGGTTGATCTCTAATTTGTATTCAGTATTTGGATCAGTGATCATGAAACTCTGCTCATCCATCACCCTGCCGCTAATATCTATGATCTGTAATCTGTAGTTGCCTGCGTTGAAAGACTTGGTTGCAATACCAATTCTTTCTCCATTGTTTGGGTTAGGGTAGATGGTTAAGCTTTCATCATGCAGCCCAATTCTATTAAAACCACCTTCGTCATTCACATAAATGGGGTTGAATTGTTTGCTTTTTCCATCATAGTCGTATTGGGTTAGTCTTAAGTAAACACCGGGATTACCAAAAAAAGGATTCATTCTAACGATACTGTAATCAATCTTATCCTGACTATTTCCTGCACCGGAAATCTCTGCTAGTATTTTATATTCATAACC
>JAUIGQ010000076.1 GCA_030429925.1 Bacteroidia bacterium
CTCATTTCCTTGACTCTTCCACTGTCCAAGATCCAAAGTTTATCAGCCAATTGAATACTTTCCAAAAGCTTGTGAGTAGAAAATAGCACAGCCTTGTTCGACCTTTTACTCTGTTCTTTTAAGAGTTTCAAAACCTTAGTTGTATTCACTCCATCTAAATGAGTTGTAGGTTCGTCTAACAGGATCATATCTGTTGCTTGAGCTAGTGTTCTGGCAATCATTGCTCTTTGTCTTTCACCATCGCTTAGATCTCCCATCGACTTGTATCGAAGTTCACTTAAACCACAATTCTCAATGGCTTGATCAATAGCTTGCAGATCCTCTGTTTGCAGTTTTGCCAGCCAGTTGGTAAAAGGATACCTGCCAAAAGCTACAAATTCTTCTAAGGGCATTTGGTAAGGGAAAGGTGCATCCGTTAGGACAACCGAAAGTGATCTGGAAAGCTCTTTCTGATCAATGGAGGTGAGATCTCTCCCATTAAGGTGGATACTTCCATTGGGCAGCTTGTCCAATGCAGAGATAGACCTTATTAAGGTTGATTTACCGCTTCCGTTCAACCCTATTAGAGCCACCATCTCCCCTTTATTCAATTGAAGGGTGTCAAGTCTCAAGAAATTGGGCTTATCAGAATAGGAGAATGATATGTTCTTTAGTTCTAACATTTAAAAGCTCGATGAGATCTTTCTTTTGCTCAATAAGATCCAGATCACTATTGGAATGCCTATCAAAGCTGTAATAGAGTTAATTGGCAAGGCTAGTTCTCCTGCTAACAAATGACTGAGTATGTCGGCAAATAGGAGGACACTGCTTCCCAATAGAATAGATATCGGGATGAGCAATAGATGATCAGTTGTTCTAAATAGCATTCTGGCCATATGGGGAACTATTATACCAATAAATCCAATGGGACCGCAATAAGCAGTAACTGTCCCTGCAAGGATTCCTGTTGAAAGAATGATCAGGAATCTCAATTGTACCACTTTCACTCCAATGCTCTTGGCAAACTGCTCTCCCAATAACATAGAATTCAAACCCTTTGAAATAAAGAAGCTCAAGAGAGTTGCCAGTAAAACCAATAGAGCCATTATCCCCAACTTCGAATAAGAGATAGAATCCAAACTTCCCAAACTCCATATAACAAAAGACTTCAACTGAAACTCTGATGAATAGAATTGCAGTATACCGATCAATGCTGTGGCCACAGCGCCTATCATGATCCCTAAGATCAACAAGGTCATTACATCTCTCACTTTAAGGGAAAGGATGAACAAGAGCAAAAGAACTGCAAAAGAGCCGCTAAAAGCTGCTGCTGCTAAACTCCAGTCATTTATGGCTGAAACTCCTATGGCTGCAGAGCCCATTAATAAGAGTGCTACTCCCAAGCCGGCACCACTGCTAATACCTAAGATATATGGACCGGCCAATGGATTTCGAAACAATGTTTGCATTTGCAGTCCCGCAACAGACAAAGCTGCACCGCATAGAAGGGCTGTTAAGGTTTTGGGTACTCTGGAATGGTGAATGATGAGTTCGTCTGTAGGATGGATCTCTCCACCGGTAAAGTAAGCCAACAGGCTCTCAATGCTCAAAGGCACAGAACCGATCATAAGGTCGGCAATGAGCAGGACTAGCAATAGGATCAAAAGCAAAAACAGCTGTAACGGTCTATTCTTCATTGATCCTTTCTAATTTTTCAAAGAAGAACAATTCGTGATCATTCATCAATTCAGGATGGAAAATAAATGCCAGATCCTTTAAGATAAGGTCTGGTCTAACTACTCCTCTTTCCCAATAATCATTAGCTCCTTTTGCATTACTTCTTTTGTAATTGCTATATACCTTGCCCTTCCGGATGGCTTCAAAGCTTTGAAAGCTTTGATCATGGGAAAGGATCTGATCTATACTTCTATTACTTCCCGGATTCAACCATATGTCGGCATTTGATCCATCTCTTAATACTACTTCAATATCCAAAGGCAGGCTTCCTGCTTCATGATGATCCTTCCAAAGGTAATCGCCCCCTGCATCTCTGTAATAGATGGCCTGATATGAGTCTCCCCCACTTACATGCCAGCTGCCCTTCCATGGAAAGCCCATCATTATTCTGGGTCTATCTTGAGCGGAACGCATCAGATGCTTGATGCTGTGATATTGTTCTTCTATAGAAATGAGAAAAGCATCTGCTCGATCTAGTTTATCTCTTCCAAAGAAACAAGCAAAGAACCTAAGCCACGCAGCTTTTTCTAGGGGATCCGATTCCAAATATTCATTGATCAGCACCACCTTAATTCCACTCTTTCTAAGTTCTTTCAAAGCGCTTATGCTCACATTGTTCAAGGCGTAGGCAAACAGAAGGTCAGCTGATAATTCTATCAATATCTCCTCATTGAAACTCCCTGCACCAATGGATCTAACTTCATTGTTCTTAACTCTTTCCAAGAAATCTTCTGAGTAGAAAAGATCCAGACCTGTTGCTCCGGTGATCTGATCGTTCATGCCCAGAGCATCTAAATAGCCGAGATGTGTAGTTGAGCTGATGGCAATAGAGCTAATTGGATAAGGAATAAAATGAACTACTCCATCAAGGGTATCGTGCTCCTCTCCTCTTGGATACAAAAGGTAACTCTCGCTTACTTCACTTCCTTTAATGGCATGTTTTACCTGAAGAAAAAACTGTTTTCCTTTTTCATGAATAGAAAATTGATCTGATTCGTAATAGAGTTCGAATCCATTTGGAGTTTCCTTCCCTGCTTCTCTCTTTGATTCTCCGCAAGAAACACCAATATAAAGGAGAAGTGCCGAGATGAAAGTTAGAAGGGAAACAGATCTCATCACTCAATTATTTGCTTTCAGAATCCCAAGCTTCTTTGGTGATATTGCTGCCGTTTCTAGTGTAGAAAACTCCGCCCCATGGGTATAGGGTTTTTTCATAAACATTGGTTTCTGTTCCCTCTACAACAGTTCTTCTTATGGTAGTGCTACCATTGTCGTTCTCAATGATATTTTCACTTATACCTTGAGGGTGATTTGCCGACTCAGGATCTTGTCTTGGCTTGTCTTCACCTTCATAGAACTCTCTTTTCAGGGCTTCTTGTCTTCTTGATTCCGATTCTTCGCTTAAGCTGATATCTTCATCCTTTAGTGCATCAGTCTTTTCAACTACTTTGATGTAATTGTCGTTGCCGATCTGACTTCCTTCCATTCGCCGGCTTCTGATGTCTGTTGCAATATCACTGATCTTTTCTTGCTCATTCATTCTCCTGTCAGCAGAGCTTTCATTATTGGCATCGATAAATTCTTCTTGGTCTTCAGTCGTCACCATTACCTTCTTATAACCTTCTAAGTACTGGTCGTTCCTTTCCTTTGCAAATTCTCTAATGTCGATATCTTTCTGATATATCTTCTCTTTTTCCTTATCGGTTCTTTCATAGGAACCATCACTGTAGCGAGTTACACTCTCTTTCCAGTCTTCTTCTTTTTGCTTGAGATCTTCAGAGTTTTTTGTATGGTTTACATCAGACCTTTCCTTATTGAAGTTTCTAACTGTTTCTTCTTTTTGAACGAACTCCTCATCCAACTGCTCGATCTTTTCATATTGAATGCCCGACAACTCCTTCCTGAATTCCTCTTGTTCTTCATAATCCTCTTCCACCATCTCTTTCTTGCCGGTCACTAGCTCTTCATGCTTATCATGTTGGTTCTTCTCGATATTTTCCAAGGTGCGTTCTTTCTCAGACATATTTTCGTTCCTCTTTCTCTCTGAGCCCTTGGTTAATTCAATCTCTTTATCTCTGATCGACTTTGTATTACTTTGAACAGTCTCGAAATTCTGCAGATGCAACTCGTCAGCACTTTGCCTTTGTTCAGCTAGACTAATGGAGATGTTGTCCAGTCTTTCTATAGCATTCTGTCGTTTTGCGTGATCCTTTTCTTGTTCTTCCTCGGTAAACTTCTTGACAACCTCTCTTTTCTCTACTATCATCGCATTCTTGTCGACATTTCTCTTCGCCCACATCTCCTTGTACAATTTATCGATCTCGGCCTCAGCATCACCTGTTATACTAGCTTTTGGCCCTTTTTGTATTTTGATAGGCTCATCTTTGACTTCTTCTTTAACATCAGCCATCTGATTGCCTCTTAAAATAGATTCGATCTCTTTGATCCTAGCCTTTGGATAGGCTTCTCCGGGCTTCATGGCTAATGCAGCTTCATATTCTCTTTTGGCAAATTGGTAATCCTTACCGTTGAAGGATTTATTGGCAGAGGCAATGATCTCTAGATACCTCTTCTCCCTGTCTTCAGCCTCTTTAGCTCTTCTTTTAGCGGCCAATAGATCCTCATCCTTCATTTGTCTGGCTTTTTGGATCTGTTCAGCAGGATAAGACTTGCTTGGTTTTAAACCCAATGCCAATTCATATTTATTGATGGCTTCATCATACTTCTTAGCACTCATTAACTGATCACCTTCTGCTACTGCCGTTTGGTAGGCAGCTTCATTTTGTGCTTCAGCTTCCCTCTTCAAACGAATTTCTTCAGCTTCAGCAGCTGCAAGGGCGTTGGCTTTGGCGATCATTTCATCAGCCTTTGCGATCTGGTCTTTTGGATACTGCTCTTCTCCTTTGATGGACAATGCCTTTTGGTATTCAGATTTCGCTTGCTCATAATTGCTAGCATTCATAGCAGCATCTCCGGCTGCAATAGCAGCTGCATATTGATTCTCTTTCTGATTCTTTGCATTTTCTTCTGCCAAATAAGAGTTGATCACTTCAATTCTTTGAACAGGATGAGGATCTCCTTCTTTAATGGCTACTGCCTCTTCATATTTGGACAAAGCTTCTCTGTAGTTCTTCGACTGGAATGCTAAGTCGGCTGCGGTGATCACTTTTCTATAGTTCTCCTCTAGTTCTGCTGCGGCAGCTAGCTTGGCTTGTTTGGAAGCTATTTCTGCTCTTCTCTCTTTGATCATTTCTATTTGATCCTTGGGATACTGTCTGTCTAGAACATCTAAAGCAGCTTCGTATTTTGCTTCTGCCTCATCCAATTGTTCAGCTTCTAAAAGTCCGTCTGCTTCAGCTATCAATGCTTGATATTCAGCAGCCTTTTTAGCCTCTTCTTTAGCACCTGCCAATTCAGCTTGTTTAGCTTCAATAGCGGCGATCTGATCTTTTGGATACTGATCATCCTTAACTGTTAAGGCTTCTTTATACTTAGAAATTGCCCCTGTCAGATCTTCTGAGCTATAAAGCGCATCTGCAGCATCAATTAGAGCTTGGTATTGTGCAGCCTTCTCTGCTGCTTCTTTAGCATTGGCTAATTCAGCTTGTTTAGCTTCAATAGCGGCGATCTGATCTTTGGGGTACTGATCATCCTTTACCGTTAAAGCTTCTTTGTACTTAGCCGTTGCAGCTGAAAAATCTTCTGAACTAAAAAGAGCATCCGCTTCCGCAATCAAAGCATTGTACTTCTCTTCAATCTCTGCTTTTTCGGCTGCCGCCATTTGAGCATCTCTCTCAGCGATCTTGGCCTTCATCTCCTCAATCTTGTCTTTTGGAGTTTGTTCATCGAACAGGTTCAAAGCAGCTTCATACTTGCCAATTGCCTGATTGAATTCAGATTCGCTGGCTAAAGCATCCCCCTCAGATAATAGCTGCTCGTATTCTTGTCTTTTGGCCTCCTCCTTCTCTTTCTTTAAGCGGATCTCTGCAGCGGCTGCAGCTAAGGCCGCTAACTTAAGATCGATCTCTCCGATCTTGTCCTTTGGATAAGACTCTTCACTTTTAATTGAGCTGGCCTCTTGATATTTGGCTTTTGCGCCCTCATAATCTTCCTTTCCAAACAACTTATCCCCTTCAGCAATTGCAGCTGCATATAGTTCATCCTGCTCAGCCGCATCGGCGAGAAGTCCATTGATCTCATCGATCTTTTCCTTGGGATAGCTTTCTTCAGCTTTGATGGCAAGCGCTTCTTGGTAGGCTGCTCTGGCATCTTTGAACTTTTCATCCTTATAGGCTTGATCTGCTGCAGCAATCTTTTCATTGTATTGCTTTTCTAACTCAGCCAGTCTCTCTTCTTCTGCTTTCTTTTCTGCCAGTTCTTTTTGTTTTGCCTCAACTTCAGCGATCTTGTCTTTTGGCATTTTTTCATCAGGTTTCAAAGCAGCAGCACTTTGATATGCAATAAGCGCTGCGGCATAATCTTCAGCATCAAATTTCGATTGACCTTCTGTAAGAGCTGCTTGATAGTCGGCTTCTAATTTCTCTGCCTCAGCTTGAGCAGCAGCTAATGCAGCAATCTTTTCATCTGCTGCAGCTATTTGGTCTTTAGGATATTGATCATCCTTATAAGTAAGCGCTTCTTCGTATGATTTTTTTGCCTCTTCAAAGTTCTCAGCTTGGAATGCTTTGTCGGCTACTTTAATAGCAGCAGCATATTGGGCTTCCTTCTCTTCAGAAGCTTTTATCAATCCCTCAGCCTCAGCGAACTTTTCTTTAGGGTAGCTTTCATTCGGTTTCTTGCCGGATGCCTCCTGGTATGCAGTTATAGCTTCTGAGTAATTCTTGGCAGCAAAAGCTTCATCACCTTTGGCAATAGCAGCTTTGTAATCTTCTTCTAGCTTGGCAGCATTAGCAAGCATTCCGTCTATCTTACTGATCTGCTCTTGAGGATAGCTTTCTTCAGGTTTGATGCCTTTTGCTTCTGTATACTTGGCTTTTGCATCCTCCAGTTTTTCCTCTTTCATAGCAGCGTCTCCGGCGGCTATGGCATCATTGTATGCTTTTTCTTGCTCGGCTTTCTTGGCCACAATGGCCGCTATCTCATCTAATTTGGTCTGTGGGTAACTTTCCTCTGCTTTGAGGGTTTTGGCTTCTTCATAAAACTTTGCTGCTGCATCAAGATCCTGAGCGGCAAAAGCCTCATCTCCATTTTTGATGGCCTCATCATATTTTGCCTGACTCTCTTCCATCTTAACTAAAATGGTTCCTATGGCAGCTAATTGATCTTGAGGATACTTCTCATCGGGCTTAACTCCTTTGGCAGTGGTATATGCTTCTTTTGCTGCAGCATAATCCTTACTCTCATATGCTTTGTCGCCAACAGCTATAGCATCATTATACTTCTTCTCTTTCTCAGCATTAGCAGCCAAGATCCCCTCGATCTCACCGATCTTTTCCTTCGGGTAGGACTCGGTGGGTTTTAATCCTGCAGCTGCTTCATAGGCTGTCTTGGCTTCTGCATATGACTCACTAGCCAGTAGCTTATCCGCTTCTTTGATCTTGTCTTGATATTCCTTATCCTTTGCTTCATTCTTAGCAATAAGATCATTGATCTCCTTGATCTTATTTGTAGGATATGTTTCTTCCGGTTTGATCTTACTTGCTTCACCAAAAGCTGCAAGTGCTGTTTGTAAATCGTTCTGCTGTAAAGCGTTATCTCCCTTTTCTACAGCTGCTAAATAGTTTTGATCCCTTGCAGCTTCTGCAGCTAAGAGCTCATCTACCTTGCTGATCTGTTCTTGTGGATAAGATTCCGTTGGCTTTACTCCTAATGCCTTTTGATAATTGGTCTTAGCTGTACCATAGTCCTTTGAGGCCAAGGCTTCATCAGCTGCTTTGATGGCTGCTTGATATTCAGCTTCTTTGGCTTGCTGTTTTCCCAAAATATCATTGATCTCAGCTAATTTGTTCTTTGGGTAGGTTTCTTCGGGTTTGGCAGCTGTAGCTTCCTCAAAGGCTGTTTTTGCTGTATTGAGATCGTTGATCTTGAGCGCATTATCTCCTCTCTCAATGGCTGCTAAATAAGTTTGATCCCTTTTAGCCGCTGCTGCAAGAAGGTCTTGAGATTCTTTAGCCTTGTCTTTAGGGTAGGCTTCATCAGGCTTGTATGAGCTTGCTCTCTTGTACTCTGCCATTGCCTTCTGATAGTCCTTAGAAGCAAAAGCAGCGTCTGCTAGTTTAATGGCCTCATCATATTTTGCATTGGTCTCCCTGATCTTGATCAGCTTAGTTTCCAATTCAGCCAATTGAAAAGACGGATAGGTTTCTATAGGCAATATGGCGGCTGCCTTCTTATATTCTTGCTCCGCCAGTTCCCATTGCTCAGAATTAAAGGCTTTATCTGCAGCTTTAATTGCTGCATCATAATCTTTCTGCTTTTGTGCTGCTAGCTTGGCCTCATTGGCCTTTTGCTTCTCATAGTCATCCTGAAGCTTGTCCAATGCTGCCTTTTGTCTTTTGGTGTAATCCAGGTCTGCATCAAACCCTCCGAAATCAGGATCATAACGGATCTTACCGATCGGTTGATCCAATATGGCATAATTAAGTCCTTCTACTTTTGGGAATATGTTTACTTCTGCAGGAAAATAAGCTGTTCCTTTTGCATCCTCCGCAGGAATATTAGAGGTGTTTACTTCCAACTTCTTCTTGATCATTCCCGGGCCACTAATTGCAATCTCGTAATTTCCATCCGGACCTACAGGCACATCTACCGCTCCTCTGGAGTCTGTGGTAAAAGTGTTAACTAATTGTCCGTTCTTCCTCAATTCAATGGTAGCGCCGTCCATCTTCTTACCGTCATTGGTAACCACCATCTCCATGACCAGCTGAAACTCTTGGGCATAGGTCGTCTGAGCGAACAACAATAGTCCGATCAGCAACGGGAATATTTTAAGACATTTTTTCACCATCTACTTAGCAGAAAACAAATATCGTAAAAGCCATGCTCTTTTGCTGAGCTCTCAGTTGATTCAATTTCAATAATCATTTGTTTAAATCCTATATAGCTTTAAAGCAGATCGATAAAATGGAATGCGATCTCTTTACTTTCCTCCTTACGATTGGGATTGGGATAGGTTCTGATCAATTTCTTACCCTTTTCAAACGGCACGGGCTCATCAAATATTGGTCCGTCGAAACAAAAACTGTGAAACTCACCATTTTCGCCACATGGGTCTACCTCATTAGGCAGTCTGTTTAAAAAGGATCCATCTATTTCACTGCCTACAAATTCTTCCTCAAAATAGTTAGCATGTGCAGCTACAATGCAAGACCTGAATCCTTTTTGGACAAACTCTTCTATTAAGCTGGTAGTATCTCTTTTCCACAAGGGGAAATAAGCCTCTAAGCCGGCTTTCTTTAATTGCTCCTCCCTATGTTTCTTTAAGTCCTCCAGAAAAATGTCGCCAAATACAGCAGTTGTAAAGCCTCTAGCTTTAAGATCATTGCAGGTATTCAGCATCATTTCTTCATAAGCAGCATGATCTGTGCTGGTTGATAATTCAATGATCTGCAAGGGAATCCCAATAGCTTTCGCTTGTCGAAGGAGTAATTCCCTGCTCAATCCATGCATACCGATCCTCTGAGTTTCCTTATTGATGACGGTCAACAATAGATCTGGTTTTCTACCTTCCTCAATTAGCTGTTGCAATGCCATGGAGGAGTCCTTTCCACTACTCCAATTCATAAAGAGCTTTCCCATCTAATGCTTTTTTGTCCAATCATGAATAATCGAGTACACTGCTTCCAATCCATCGCTTAATGCAGCCGGACCGGGTTGTAGAATGATAGCAGAGTCGATCTCGTGTATATTGTCTTGCTTTATAGCTTCAATTTGAGCCCAACCCTTTCTTTCTAACATTCTCTTCTTCTTAAACATTTTCCCACACCAGGAAACAAGGATGATATCCGGATCCTTTTCTACTACATCATCAGGATTTGCAATGATCCTATCTTTTGCCAGGGATTGTTTTGAATTCTCTTCATATATATCGATCCCACCGGCAATTCCAATGAGTTCGCTGACCCAGCTGATACCACTGATCAAGGGGTCATACCATTCTTCAAAGTAAACTTTTGGTCTATTAGAATAGGATGCGCTGATCTTTTTGATCTCCTCTATTCTTCTTTCATATCCTGCCACTAGGAGCTCTACTTCCTTCCTTTTGTTTAACAATGCTCCCAACTGAACGATCATATCCTTGATCTCTTCAATTGTTCTGTGATTGTTTACCCAAACAGTTACCCCTCTTTTTATCAGATCTGCAGCAATATCGGCTTGTATATCTGAAAATCCAATGACCAGATCCGGATCGAGTTCAACGATCTTTTCAATACTTGCATCTGTAAAAAGAGATACTTTGGGTTTCTCTTTTCTCGCTTTTTCCGGTCTAACGGTAAATCCTGATATACCAACGATCTTGTCCTCTTCACCTAAGAGGTAGATCAGTTCAGTTGTTTCTTCGGTAAGACAGACAATTCTTTTTGGACTTCGATCCTTCATACTAGTTGGAAAAATAGAAAAATCCGGGAATTAATCCGGCTTTGAACTGATGAAGGAGTTGCCCATTCTCTGCATATCTATATACTACACCTTTTTGTTGGTAATCAAGAGCGTCTGATAAGTAGATCTCATTTGAATTCGGGTCGATATCCATGCAGTAAAAATTTCGCCCATTTGATTGTACTAGAGAACTTGTACTTAAAGCTGAATCTTGAACTGAAATGGAGAAAACATCATCCATCAGATAGAATAATTTGTCCTTGGCTTTATTCATTGCAATATCTCCAATGCTTTTTGATATATCGGGCTGACTCAAGGTTTTTTCAATGGTTAATCCTTCTGGATCGATCATTTGCAAGGCAGCTGCTGACTCATTGTATCCTCCGGAACAGGCTACCCAGATTTTGGAGTTGGCATCTATTTCCAAAGCATGAGGTGATCGATAGGTTGAGATCTTCTTAAGCAAGCTGTCGGTTTGGGTGTCGAAAACTAAAACTTGATCACTATCCGATTGACAAACAAAAGCTCTATTATTCCACAATATCATCTCTTCTGTCCAACCCCTACTTTCTATCTTTTTAAGAATTGATCTATTCAATGGATCTACAACATAGATCATTTCTTCATACAGATCACTTACATATGCTTTCCTTGAACTAATGGGCAGTATATATCTTGGAGAGTTAAATCCTTTGAAGCTATGCTTTGATTGGAGGGTGACCGGATCTAATATCTCTATCTTGTTTGAATTATTGATCACCACCCAGTATTCTCCATTGATATAACTCATGGATTGAGCAATGTCTCCAATGGGCCTATCATTATTGTTGGAAGAGAAAATACCTTCTAGGTAACCATGATCTTCGGGATAATAGAGATCTATACTGGCATTGGCCGAACGAAAATTGCCCTCGTTCAAGATCAACACTTGTCGTTTCCCTTCCTCGGGAATCTGGACCTCTGATTCCTTATCTTTCTTGCATCCGATAAGGTCAATGATCTGATCGGAGACTTCATCGGGCATGGCGCCTGGCAAGTCTATTTTATTCAAGACTGGGATTACCTCCAGGTTGTGCTCAATGGCCAAATAAAGATTGGAGATCGTCTGTGCTTCAATGCCCTGAGAAGCGTCTACAATAAGCAAGGCGCCTTCACAAGCTGCAATTGAACGTGACACTTCGTAAGAAAAATCTACATGACCTGGAGTGTCAATCAGGTTGAGAATAAAGACTTCATTCTTGTATTTGAATTCTTGAGATCCACCAAAACTAATACCATAATTAATGAATGAATGTAATATTGTATTACCATCACTAATTTCATTATGAAGTATTTTAC
>JAUIGQ010000077.1 GCA_030429925.1 Bacteroidia bacterium
CCGGCCTTCATTCCATATTCGTTCGGAAAAGACTCCATAGACAAAGTGATCATCAACGGAAAAATATATTCTGATGCCGCTTAAACTGATAGAAGAAAAAGACATAGAGCAATTGATCAATCGCCGTGATGGAGAAGAGAAGATCGGTGAGAAAGTTATGCTAGGCTCTCAACTAAGATTGGACGAGCTTGCAGATATCCCCTCACAATATGTTCTTTTTGGTGTTCCTGAAGACGTTGGACCCAGAGCTAATATGGGAAAAGCAGGAGCTGAAAGTGGCTGGAAATACTTCCTACCTGCCTTTCTTAATATTCAAGAGAACAATTACCTATCCGGCAGATCCATTCTATTGCTTGGAGAGATCGATCTTAGAGATGATCCTCACTATCAATCTGAGAACATTGAAGAACTAAGAGGATTGGTTGAAAAAATAGATCGAGAAGTAGCCGAATTGGTAGAACTGATCGTCAAGGCCGATAAGATACCAATCCTAGTTGGAGGGGGCCACAATAACGCCTACGGTTTACTAAAAGGTAGTTCAAAAGCCCTTGGGAGGCCAATGAACTCTATCAATCTTGATCCCCATGCTGATTTTCGAGCATTGGAAGGAAGGCATTCCGGAAATGGATTTAGCTATGCAAAGCATGAAGGCTATTTAGACAAATACTATATCTGTGGTCTACATCAAAACTACAATTCCGCCTCTATGCTAAAAGAGATGGATGGATCAGAAGATATCAATTACAGCACATTTGACAATTGCATCATTCAATCGAGGAGCAGTTTTAGAGATACATTAAAGAAAGGGCTATCCTTTATTTCTTCCTCCTACTATGGAATTGAATTGGATTGTGATAGCATTCAACAATTTCCAGTATCAGCCAAAACGAGCAGTGGATTGAGTGCCAACCAAGCAAGAATGTTCACTTATATAGCCGCCTCTCATAAATTTGCAAGCTACTTCCACCTGACAGAGGCTGCTCCGGAATTGGCCGGAACTGATGCAGCAGTCTGGGGAAAATTGATGGCTTATCTCGTAAGTGACTTCATCAAAGCCAAGAATAGCCTTTTCCCCTCAGCCGACTAACTCTATGATTGGTCAATTTCTTTATTTTTAGAAGGTGGAAGAGATCCTAGAATGTATTCCAAACTTTTCGGAAGGAAGAGACCAAGAAGTGCTGATGGCCATCTCTCAAGCCATTAGCTCTGTTCAGCATGTTAAGCTATTGCACAGAGATAGCGGTGAGGCTGCAAACCGAACGGTATTCACATTTGCAGGTCCTTCAGATGCCGTTATTGAAGCTGCTTTTCTTGCAGCAAAGATCGCTTCTGAAAAGATCGACATGAGAATTCAGCATGGTGAACATCCGAGGATCGGGGCTTTAGATGTTTGTCCCTTTGTACCAATTCTAGGAATCTCCATTGAAGAACTTTTGCCTAAAGTAGATGCCTTTGCAAAAAGAGTGAGCGAAGAACTAAATATTCCTGTCTTTCTTTATGAAGAATCTGCATCTGCTCTAGAAAGAAAAAATTTAGCCAATCATAGAAAAGGAGAATACGAGCAACTTGAAGCCAGGATGAGAGAAAGATCATGGGTAGCAGACTATGGTGATAACTTCAATCCTAGAAGTGGCGGCATGGTTTGCGGAGTAAGGAATTTCTTACTTGCTTACAACATCAACCTTCAAAGCAGTGACTTGAGCATTGCCAAGAAGATCGCCTATTGCATAAGAGAATCAGGATGGCCAAAAAGCATGTTGCATCAAGCAGAAGCTAAGCATGCTATTCGATTAAAAGCAGTAAAATCTATTGCATGGTATATTGAAGACTTTAAGAAGATCCAAGTCTCTATCAACCTTACTAATTTTAGAGAAACCCCACTTTGGAAAGTTCACGAGAGCTGCAAAGAGTTAGCAATCCAATTTGGAACAGTAGTTAGTGGTTCTGAGCTGATCGGACTGATACCCTTGGAAGCCATCCTAGAATGTGGCAAGCACTATCATCCCAATGCAAAAACTGCAACGAATGAAGAACTTATTTCGTTTTCTATAAAGGAACTGGGGTTGGATGAACTAGAGGAATTCATTCCTGAGGAAAGGATCTTGGAATACCTCTTATAAAATTGAAGGATTTAATGGAGAAGAAAGCGACAGTTGAAAAAAAGAAGGACCCACGAAAATGGTGGGAAAAGATCGTTTATTTTTTTCCCCTCCAGTTGCTTTTTGTTCACCTGAAGAAAAGTCAACAACTCTTGCTCTTTTGGATCTTCCTTTTCCTAGCCTTATTTGAATTGGTTGGAGAAAAATATGGGATACCCTACCTATTCCTAGCTCCGGAATACTTAGGAGAAGTGAGTATCTGGAGTTATGCCATCTTTGGCTTCGCCTTGGGTGGATTTGCAATGGCCTTCAATATTGCCAGCTATATCATGAATGGATTTCGGTTCCCATTCTTGGCAACTTTATCAAAGCCATTTCTGAAATATTGCATCAACAATTCTACGATCCCACTTATCTACATTAGCTCTTTCGTTATTCTATCTTCTGAATTCTTATTGACGAACGAAGGCTTTTCCAAAGAACAGGTGCTTCAAAGAGAAGTCGGTTTTATAGCTGGCTACTTCCTTTTTATTATTCTTTCATTGATCTATTTTCTTATGACCAATAAGGATTTTGAAAAACTGTTTGGAAAGGAGATCGGTAATGTTGTCAGTTCCGACAGCAAAGACGGCGGACCGGGTAAGATGCTGCTTCAGAAGAAAGATCAGGAGTGGTATGAAAAGGAACACTTCGAGAAGGCATGGAGAGTAGACACATATATCGGTTCCTATTTTCAGCTGAAGCTAACCCGTTCTTACCACCATTATGATAAAAGCATGTTGAGGCAGGTTTTCAGACAAAACCACATCAATGCTTCCTTCTTTGAGGTTATGGTGATCATCTCCATTCTCTTACTTGGACTGTTCAGGGAAAACCAAATGTTCATAATTCCGGCAGCTGCAACCTTCTTCCTCTTGCTTACGATGCTTCTGATGGCTGTATCAGCCTTGCGAAGCTGGATCAGAGGCTGGACAGTTGTTGTGTTGATCGCATTGTTCATGCTGTTGAACTATATTTCAAAGTATGACAACTTCTATTATTTCAATCATCTAAACGGATTGGACTATAGCCAGGTGGTTCCCTATCCACCAGAGGAAGTAGAAGATCCACAGATATTCAAGACCATTGAGTCTGATCTACAAGCTCACAGAGCCTTTTTGAATAATTGGAAGAGGAAGAATCAGCTGGGGAGAAAGAAGCCAAAGGCAGTATTTATCGCTGCAAGTGGTGGAGGTTCTAGAGCCGCACTTTGGTCGTTTCTCAGCTTGCAGCACCTCGATAGTTTAACCAATGGAAAGCTTATGGATCATGCAGTAATGATCACAGGTTCTTCCGGTGGAATGATCGGCTCGAGCTATTTCAGAGAACTGTGGTATAGAGCACAAAGGTCTGATAGCATAGATGCAAATTCAGCGGCATATCGATGGGATATGGGAAAAGACCTACTTAATCCGGTGCTTTTCAATCTGGCGATCAACGACATCTTCATTCGCACCAAACGATACGAGTTCGATGGAGCCTCCTATTGGAAAGATAGAGGATATGTATTTGAAGAAACATTAAATGAACACTCTCACGGCTTCATGAAAAAAAGGATGGGAGATTATACCAATGCAGAAACTTCTGCTGAGATGCCTTTCATGATCTTCTCCCCTTCTATTGTCAATGATAGCAGAAGAATGCTGATCTCTAATCTTCCTTTATCCTTTATGAGCAACAAACCGGTTAGTCATGCCGATAGAGAGGAGAACATTGAATTCAATAGGATCTTCGAGCATAACTCTCCCGACAGTATTAGCTTTTTAAGCTTATTGAGAATGAATGCCACTTTCCCCTACATTATGCCCTTGGTGAACATGCCAACCAATCCGGGAATTGAGCTATTTGACTCCGGCTTGAGAGACAATTACGGAATTAAGACCACTAGTAAATACATCTTTCACTTGAGGGATTGGTTAAAAAAGAATACATCCGGTGTGATCATCCTGCAGTTGAGAAATGGAACTCAAAAATTAAAGGATCAAAAAATTGACAGAAGAGGAATAGCAGATAATCTAAGTTCTCCTTTTGGAAGCCTCTATGGCAACTACTTCAGAGTGCAAGACTTCAATAATGAGGAACTATTGGAGTATACTAAGGAGTGGTATGAAGGGCCCGTTGATCTTGTTAGCTTTGAGCTGCACAAGGACAAGAAACAAAAGATCTCCTTGAGCTGGCACCTTACTTCTCGAGAAAAAGAAATGATACTTATCTCACTTTTCACCAACAACAATCAAAAGGCTGCAGCCAAGCTCAAAAGGCTGCTGGAGTAGTTTTTCCAAGCAAACAAGATCAACCGCCCATCATGGAGATGTCCCGTTCAAATAATAATCGATAGCTGGGGCAACATAAAATGAAATACTGAGTCTTTATTACTATGCTAATAAAAGACTATAAGGTTTTATTGATCTTCTTTGTGTTATTGGGTCTCTATGCCTGTAAAAAAGAAGATGAACAAGAATTCTACACTCCAACCTATAATGAGCCTACAATTGATGATTCAATGGGCGGAATCGACAGTCTGATCATCAATCCAAGTGGTTATTCGCCCCTTAGTGCCAGATTAATTAGGAATTACTCTGTAGCAGTGAAGCTAGAGATCAGGATCAAGAATCGTTCAACCAACAACTTTGACCTAATCAAAGCTTATAGTCGTTTTAAAAGATCGCAGGACGTCCCTATTCTGGGATTGTATGCAAACCATTCGAATGAAGTTAAAATAACAGCCATTGATGGAGATGGGAAGATCCACAAAGAAGAATTACTTGCCATCAACACCCAAGCACTGCCAATAGGTATGCCGGAGATCATTGTCAAAACAAGGCTCAAGGGGATGATGAGTGCTGGAATGAATCTATTGAGTTATTGGGGAATCAGAAACCCTCAGATGCCACTCATTTTCGATGATCAGGCTGAGATCAGGTGGTACTTAGACTATAGAAATCATCCTCAGCTTTCAGCATTGAGCTATGATAATGGTGTCGAAAGATTGAGAAACGGAAATTACTATTTCGGAGATATTGCCAGTTCGTCGATCTATGAAGTGGATGTTTACGGCAATGTGGTAAATTCATGGAACCTTCCCGGACATGAATTCCACCATAGTGTTCATGAAAAGGCCAATGGAAATTTTTTGGTCACCACTTCAAAGGTCGGCGATAGGCATGACAACGGAGAAAGTGTCATTGAAGACTGGGTGATTGAGATCGATCGATCAAACGGAATGATCGTTAGAGAATGGGATCTGAAAGAATCTTTGGATGAATATCGCACCACATGGATAGATCAACTCAATAATCCACCTGTTGATTGGTTTCATGGAAATGCAGTTATAGAAGGAAGAGACCAGGCCTCAATGATCGCTTCTGGCAGAACCCAAGGCATTGTTAAGCTCAACAACAACAATCAACCCCAATGGATACTTGGTACCCATAATGGATGGGGAATGAATAGAGATAGCGTAGACCTCAATCAGTTCTTGCTCCAACCACTGGATGCATCTTCCAATCCAATATCGGATACAAACGTACTTAACGGCTACACCAATCATCCTGATTTTGAATGGGCATGGTATCCACATGCTCCGGAATATTTACCTAATGGTGATCTATTGGTATTTGACAATGGCGATAACAGAAACTACAGCAATGCACAAGAATACAGTCGCGCCGTGATCTATCGGATCAATGAACAGAACAAGACCATAAAGCAAGTCTGGTCCTATGGAAGATCAAGAGGTGCAGAAACTTTCGGACAATTTGTATCAGACGTAGACTATCTTGATGAAAAAGACAATATCTTATTTTGTCCGGGATTTGGAACCGATAATGAAGGGAAATTAGGAGGCAGAGTTGTTGAAATAGATTATTCAAGCAAGCAGGTAGTATTTGAAGCGATGATCAACAACCCTCCGGGCTCTTTCGTCTCCTTCCACAGAGCTGAAAGACTAGAGCTATATCCATAAAACAAGATTTCGCTATATCTCGTATCTTCGTGCTATGAGACGTTTGTTTTTCTTTCTCTCCCTCCTATTCTGCTTTTCAATTCTATCAGCTCAAGAAAGCGATAGCTTAGATCTAAAGATCAAAGAATTGAGTAAAGAGTATCGATATGGTCAACTGATCGAGCTCTTAACCACAAAAGAGGAATTGTCACTTGATCAAAAGGCAACCTTAGCCGATGCACAATACAAATCAGGAAAATATTACAAGGCACTTGAATCCTACAAAGAGTTAGCTCGATTAGATAGCAATCATTTCTATCGCATCAGACAAGCGATGATCTATAGTAAGCTTGACAATGAAAGGCTGGCATCAGGAATTTATTACCATCTGGCAAATGACGTAGGAGACAATGTTTACTACTGGAAACTTGCAGGCAAATCAGCATTCAAATCAGCAGATTTCAATGCAGCCTTGAGATGTTATTCTATTGCTTACGACATGGAGAAAGAAGATCTGGATCTGATCAGTGATTTTGCAAGCCTCCTTCAAAAAATGGAATTCCAAGAATCGGCAGACACCCTCTTAAGAGAAGGACTAAGGCTCAATCCTAAAGCTAACTTCTTGAAACGACAAAGAGTTGCCATTCTCTATCGATTAAAAAAGAACAAGGAAGTAGTTGAGCTTTCAGAAGAGCTCTTTCAAGACTTGGATAGCAATCTGGTGATTCAAAAACTTGCCGGGATCTCTAACTATCATGAAAAAAACTTTGAAAGAAGCATCCGTCTATTAGGCAATGTTGTCCAAATTGAAACCGACTCTGATGTTTTGTACTATTATCTTGGTCTCTCTTATCGAGAAGCGGGAAAGCCGGCACAGGCAGCGCAGTATTTAGAGAAATCCATTGATCTGGCCGTAAGCAACAACTTGTCTAACTACTACACACAATTAGCCATAAGCTACGAGGAAGATGGAGAAACAGCTAAGGCTATTAAAGCTTATCACATTGCTTATAAAGACACCAAGGATAAAGTTCTGCTGTACCATCTGGCCAGGAACTATGACATTCTTTATAAAGACAAAAAAGTAGCCATCAGCTACTATCAGAAATACCTGGAAGAAAAAGATACGGCTAATGAGTATCTGATGAACTATTCCAAATACAGGATTGAAGAATTAAAGGCCTCTGTTCATTTTGAGTCAGACTCTTTTTAAGTGCACTAAAGTTACGAGTGACTAATATGCTCTAAAGTTATTATAGGGGCACAATTCAGCATTTCAATCCTTAATTTTGACATCCTAAATTAGGCACTTTAGGCACTTGAACATATGCTTTGCATCTACCACACCTCCACTGATCCGTATTTTAATATTGCCACCGATGAGTACATCTTTAAGCATTTGAAGGAAGATTGCTTCATGCTTTGGAGAAACGACAATGCTATAATAGTTGGGAAGCATCAGAACACATTGGCTGAGATCAATGTGGATTATGTAAAAGAAAAGGGAATCAAGGTAGTTAGAAGATTGTCAGGTGGCGGAGCTGTTTACCATGATCTTGGAAACCTCAACTTTAGTTTCACCAAAACAGGAGAAAACACTGAAATGGTTGATTTCCAGAAATACACCCAACCCATTATTGAGGTATTGCAAAAACTAGGAGTCAATGCCAAGTTCGAGGGAAGGAATGATATTACTATTGATGGAAAGAAGTTTTCAGGAAATGCGGAACACGTCTTCAAGAACAAGGTTTTGCATCATGGTACCATCCTCTTCTCCTCTGAAATGAAAGATGTGAGTGGAGCACTAAAGATCAATCCGCTCAAATACAAAGACAGGGCAGTAAAATCTATCCCTAAAAGAGTTACCAATGTAAGTGAGCATCTGAAGGAAGAGATGAGTTTGGAGGAATTCACCAAAATGATCATGGATCACATTTTGGAAACCCATCCGGAAGCAAAGTTATATGAGTTTACTCAAGAAGATCTTGATGCCATTCAAAAGATCAGAGATGAGAAATACGCTACTTGGGAATGGAACTTTGGACACTCACCCAGCTACAATTTCCAACAAGGAGTTAGAACTAAAGGTGGCACCTTGGAGATGAATTTGGAAGTTAAAAAGGGAGTGATCAAAGCAGCTAAGGTTTATGGTGACTTCTTTGGAAGCGCAGATATCTCAGAATTTGAAAATGCTTTGGTTGACTGTAAACATGAAGAGAAAGCAATTAGAAAGAAACTTTCAGAGTTGAATATTGATAGCTATTTCCATCAGATTACAGAAGATGATTTGATCTCTGTGATGTTTTAGTATAAACTATAAAAGCTTAATTTCATTGCTTTACTATGAGATTAGGATTTTTATTCTTGCTTACTGCAATTTTTCCTCTGCATTTATTTGCCACACACACATTTGGAGGATATATATCTTATAAAACACAGGGAAACTTAAGCTATGAGTTTACCGTCACTTTAATTGTTGATATAAACAGTCCAGGTAATTTAAGAAACACTATTCCCATTGATTATGGAGATCAAAGTGGAATAGACACTCTGCTTAGAGATAGTTTATTTCAATTCAGGAACAATGTATATATCGCGAGATTCAAAGGAACTCACAATTATACTGGTCATGGTAGCTTCACCGTAAGCATAACTGATCCGAACAGATTTTCTGGAATTAGCAATGCTAGTAACACCTCATCTCAGGCATTGTATTTAGAAACAAGTTTGAACACTTTATGGCCTAACAATTCAATTAAACTATTTGAACCTGCCCATTATTTTGTAAGATCTGATTCTACCCTAGATCAAACAATAAATCTTTTGGCATTTGATGAAGATGGAGATCAATTGATCTATGAACTAATAGATTCAAAAAGAGCAAACAATTTAGTTTTATCCAACTATCAAAAGCCTTCAACTGCTACCATAAACAAAAGAAGTGGCAGCTTGCATTGGTCACCAATCGGTATTGGTTTTTACTTATTTACAGTTAAGATCTCAGAAGTTCGCAACAGTCAAATAGTATCCTATACTACGGTTGATTTTATTGTAGAATCTGATCCTCAAAATTATAAGCATCCCAGTTTTGTTACAGGCAGTTTTCTTAGTAAAGACAGCTGTGGAGTATATAGCAATACATTTCAAGCAGGAGATACTATCCGATTTTTCTTAAATGTATTACAAAAAGACACTGCTCATACTTCTAGTCCCTATTATCCAATTAATTGCTTTTCAGGCCTAGATACAACAAGATCCTTTTGCTCATTTATTTATCTAGGATTCAATAGATATGAAATCTACTTTAGATGGTTTACCGATTCATCTGATGCGCGCTGTGCCCCATATCCAATTTACTTTAGGGCAAATGAACAATATGAAACAGAGGATTTTGTGTATCACGTCTACGTGCTTGATTCTTCCAGTACTCATTGTGATACTATTTGTGACCCTACCATTACCTCTGTTGATGAAATTAAAAGTTCACCATTTTCATTTGAAGTTTATCCTAATCCTACTAGTAATATATTAAATATAGATCTTGGCAAGAACACTCTTGAAGGGAAACTTAGATTGGAATTAATTAACCTTCATGGCCAAACCATTGAGACACGTTTATTTGATTCTTCTAGCCATGGAATACGGTTGAGATTGCAAAAATTGCCAACAGGTATCTACTTCATCAGACTTATGGATGAAGGTGATTTTATCTCAGAGAAAAAAATATTAATAATCAAATAATCTCACAATGAGCACTTACATCAT
Organism: Bacteroidia bacterium; assembly: GCA_030429925.1. GTDB lineage: Bacteria > Bacteroidota > Bacteroidia > Flavobacteriales_E > Vicingaceae > UBA1494. The sequence continues at coordinate 9,847 of JAUIGQ010000077.1, forward strand.
CACCGGCTCAACGGGTATGGTAGGCAAAGGAGTGCTGATCGAATGCCTGGACGACTCTTCTGTAGAGCAGGTGATTCTCATCAATAGAACTCCAATTGATCTGCAACACCCAAAGATCAAGGAAGTGATCATCAAGGATTTCATGAACATCGAATCCATAAAGGATCAGCTAGATGCTGCCGATGCTTGCTTCCATATCATGGGTGTCTCTGCTATAGGCCTAAGTGAAGAAGATTACAGTCGGCTCACATTCGATATCAGTAAAAAGCTTGCAGATGTTTGTTTCGAACTCAACCCGAACATGACCTTCATTTATGTTTCCGGTACAGGAACTGATTCCACTGAAAAAGGCAAGATCATGTGGGCGAGAGTAAAGGGTAAAACAGAAAATTACATTCTTGGAAAAGGATTCAAGCGAGCATTTATGTTCAGACCGGGAGCCATTATTCCGGAAAAAGGTACAAGGTCGAAAGTTACTGCTTATCGTATCATCTATGCTATCATGAGGCCTTTCTTCCCACTCCTAAAGAAGATGAAGAGCATTACCACAACAACCAAGATTAGCAAAGCAATGATCCGTGCAAGTCAGTCAAATAATTTAAAAGAAAAGTACTTTGAGAACCAACAGATCAATGAGTTGGCTGTTCCACTCTAAAATAAAGGCAAGCACTTCCCTCTTCCACAAGGTGAAAACTAGCTGAAGCAATACTCTTGAAGATGAAAAAGGTAATATTGATAACAGGAGCCTCAAGCGGAATAGGCAAGGCCACAGCTGAGAAACTGATCAAAGACGGTCATACAGTATACGGTGCAGCCAGAAGGGTTGAAAAGATGAATGACCTTGAGGAGTTGGGCGGACATGCTATTAAAATGGATGTTACAAATGAGTCTGAGGTAAAGGCTTGTGTGAATCGCATCATTGAAGAAGAAGGCAGAATTGATGTACTCATCAACAATGCAGGCTATGCAGTTTACGGTCCTGTAGAAAATGTGACTTTAGAAGATGCAAGAAGACAATTTGAGGTAAATATCTTTGGTCTGGCTGCCATCACTAAAGAAGTGATCCCTTTTATGAGAGTAGCTAAAAAGGGACAGATCATCAATATCTCCTCAGTTGGAGGAAAGGTCTATACGCCATTCGGAGCTTGGTATCATGCTACCAAACATGCATTGGAAGGATGGAGTGATTGCCTGAGATTAGAACTAAAAGAATTTGGGATCGATGTGGTGATCATAGAACCGGGAATCATAAGAACAGAGTTTGCTGATGTCATGTATGAACCAATGGTAAAAAGAGCCTCTGAAGGACCTTATGCCGAGACAACAAAAACACTTGCAAAAGCTACCAAAGGCAGCTATGAGAAAGAAAGCCAAAGCTCTCCCCCATCCGTGATCGCTAAAATAATCTCAAAAGC
>JAUIGQ010000078.1 GCA_030429925.1 Bacteroidia bacterium
TTACCTCACCAACAAACTAATGGGACGCATGCTCATCCTTTTCCGCCGAAGCTTTAATCACACTAACATGCGAAAGTGTGATACTATGGAGTATTAATCCTCATTTCTAAGGGCTATTCTCCAGAATAGGGCAGATTGCATACGCGTTACGCACCCGTGCGCCACTCGTGTTAAAAGCAAGCTTTTAACTTACCGTTCGACTTGCATGTGTTAGGCCTGCCGCTAGCGTTCATCCTGAGCCAGGATCAAACTCTTCGTTGTAATTAAAAAGTTTAATGTTTTGCTAAGGATTCGTCACTCAAAGTTTACTTAAATAAAACTCAAGGTAATTTTTACCTTTTATTCTTCTTACTTCAATCTTTTCAAAGAACTCTCGATCAAACGACCGAATTCTTATATTTTACAAGGCTTTCGCCCTCAAAAATCTTTATGAACTTTCCCTGTTTTTTTGAACGGGGCTGCAAATGTAACAACTATTTCTTTCCTGCAACTTTTTTCTGAAAAAAAATTCAAAAAATTTTATCGTGCTACACTCAATGAACCAACCCCCAAAATTTGGGACGGCAAATGTAGAACAATTTTTTATTCTGAAACCTTTTTTGAAAAAAAATTTTCGACCTCAATTTTGTCACCCTCTCACAGAACCTTCCCTTAAAAAAATCGGGACGACAAAGTTAGTTAAGTTTATATGATCTACAAGTTATTTTAAAAAATATTCTTGCAATATTTTTCTCTTGCTTCAATATGAACTACTTAGGGATTGGCCATGGCAATAGGTAGCACTCTTCCACTCATTACCGAGCCTGAATTCAAGGCAAAGCTCACAATGAATTCTGCCATTTTCTGCGGACTCATATTCGGATCATACTCAGGAAAAGCCTTTTTGAGCATTTCAGTCTGCACTGCTCCCAAGGCCAAAGCATTTACACTTATTCCTTTGGTCTTGTATTCTTCTGCCATGCATTCGGTTAATACACTCAAGGCTCCTTTGGCTGAGGAGTAAGCCGAGAGACCTGCATATTTGCTGCTACCCTGAAAGCCTCCCATACTGGTGATGTTTACCAGATGACTTCCTCTCTTTAAATAAGGATCAGCAGCCTTGGACAAGTTCACGGCTGTGATCACATTGGCTTGGTATTGTTCCATGAAATCTTTAGCAGATGTTTCCTTAAAAGGTTTATTGATCAACGCTCCTGCGTTGTTGATGAGCAGATCGACATGGTCCCAATTTTCGATGGATTGCTGAACTTGCTTCATTGAGGATTCTGAGGAAAGGTCAGCTTTCAGTATGATTAAGTCCGTGGCCGAAGATCGAGTTCGACTATCCATTTCTGATCTCTGATCTCTGATCTCTGAACTGGCTTCGACTCCGCTCAGCCTGACATTTGCTTGGTCTCGCAAACCGTTCAACAGCTCTTCTCTGCGGGCAATGGCCAACACATTATGTCCCTTCTCTAATAGGTTCAAGACCATTTCTCTTCCTATTCCGCTACTAGCTCCGCTTACTATGCAATTCATTTTAATATGCTTTTCCGGTGAAATTAAAAATATTCTGCACAAGAATCTAGATTCTAGATTCTAGACTCTAGACTCTAGACTCTTACATTTGTCTTATGTCTAAACTCAAACTAGATCTACATCCTATCTATAATGATGGCAAAGCGATAGAAGAAGCCTTGAACTATATCATTGAGGAAGCTGTTGAGAAGAAGATCAAACAAGTGGAGATCGTTCCAGGGAAAGGCAGCGGACAATTAAAGAAAAGGGTGCTGCGCTTTCTGGAACAGAAAGAGATCAAGCAACAATATCACCGTATTCAAAAAGATAGTAAGAACTTTGGACGACTATTTATCTACTTTAAACACTAAAGCATATGTTCACTCCGGGTAGGATCGCATTCATCATCGTCTTCTTTAGCATCTTCATTATATACCTCATCTGGGCCTATAGAAAGGACATTCAGAAATCTCCCTGGTATTTTAAAGGTTCATTGAAGATCGCATTGGCACTCTTTGCCACCTACGCAGCCTACTTCATCCTAACGAGATGGGTGGTCTAGTTCTTCCAGCAGCTCTGTGAACTCCTTTAAGATCATAGCCGTTGCTCCCCAAATTATCTTGTCCTGAATAGGAAAGCCTTTTACCTTAAGAATTTGCCCCTCTCCTATTTTCACTTTGTGGTCTTTCAGCTTATGATCTCCTATTAGGTCGCTCAAAGGTGCCTCTAGTATACCGGCAACCTCAGTTGGCTCAGGGATAAAATTCGGCCGGTAATCTTTGTATCCAATATATGGATTGATCAAAAAGTTAGATGGGGGAACATATATAGGTGATATCTTCCCTATGGTCTGCACCTTAGTTGAATCTATTCCCACTTCCTCCTCTGCCTCTCTCAATGCAGTATGCTCCAAATTCTTATCCTCCAGCTCGTACTTACCACCGGGAAAAGCGATCTGACCGCTATGAACTCCTTTATAAGCTGTTCTTTGAATGAATACCGTGTGAAGTTCATTAAGATGCGGATACAATAAAATGAGAACAGCACTTTGTCTGGCATTCCTTAATTGTTCTTGAAGATCATGAATGGGAGGTCGGTGCGACATTACCTTCCTATGAGCATCATGAGCAGGTAGGTCTCCTTCTAATCTTAGTGCAAGCTGTTCTAAAAAGTCCTTATTTAAAGACATTAGCTCTTTGGACTGATGATCATTTTGAATTTGGGATCGAAATAGGTGATCACCCCATTCTTAATTAATTGCAAGTATCTGTATTGAAATGGCTTTATTGATTCATAGTCCAAAGGGAGAATAATCTTCAACTCATGATCTAATAACCCCCATTTCCCATTTGATCTTACAAAATACAAACTGTCTTTTTGATCGATCTCATCATAAGTAGAATCCAATAATGACTTTCCCTTTTCATCTATCAACATCCAACCTTCTTCTGTCTTTACTTTCCCCCTGCCTTCAACAAAGGTTTTAGTCAACTCATATTTATAAGGTAGAGCCAATCTGAGGTTCTGGTCTGCATAACCCCACTTCCCCCTCTTCTTAACAGCGATCAACTCTTTATCGGAGTATTTCCCAAGATCTTCAAAAATGGCGGGAAAGATCTCATTACCTTCTGAATCCAACATACCGTATTTATCCTTCTTAAAGAATTTGGTGTGACCGTTTTCAAATACACCCCAAACGGTAGCTTCGGTCTGAAAGTCATACTTCAGATCGATGACCAATTCTCCTTTGGTATTTACATATCCATACTTTCCATCTTTGGCTACAAGAGCCAAACTATCTGAAAACTCACCGATCTTATCATATTCAAAAGCCAAGATCTCTGCTCCATTGTTATCGATCAAGCCAAAAGCTGTATCCCTCTTAGCCCTGCAAACCATATATTCATTAAAGTTTTCCAACCAATCATACTTTGCTGGCACAACTAACCTACCCAAAGTATTAATGATCCCCTTCTTCCCATCAGCATCCACCACAGCAAAACCATTTTCAAAATCGGTGGCATACTCCAGATTGATTGGTACCACTTCTGCCCCATGCTTATTTACAAATCCGTAGGCGGTATCATTGGCTACCAATGCCAAGCCTGAACTAAAGCTTGATACCAGATCATATTGCAGAGGCACTACTTTCTTATTGGTACGATCGATCATTCCATACTTTTCATTCATGGCAACAATTGCCAATCCACCATTAAAGGACTCTGCATCTTCATAGGAAATGGATATATCTGTATCTCCGGCCTTATTGATAAATCCAACCATTCCATCTCTGACCACCAAACCCAGTCCTTCTGAATAAGGCTCAACAGCATCGTACTCAGCTTCGATCATCACCTCACCAGTCTCATCCATATAACCATACTTATCTCCTTTCTTGAATGGAAAGAAGACTTTAGAAGCCAATTTCATATCAGTCATTAACTCATCCAGAAAAGGATAATCGGGATACTCTATTCGAAACTCAATGATCCTTTGCGAACTATAATCTGCTGTATAAAGCTTATAGATGTTCCTCCAAGCTATTTCTGTATTTGGATTGTCAGGATAATCTCTAATGAATTCTTTGTAAGCTCTGATGGTTTGCTGAGTGGTGGTTATGCTGTAGATAGAATCTTGAGCTTCCTTTTTATAGGGACTCTCAGGATGTGTTTTGATAAAGTTCTCATAAGACAACAGACTTTTGCTTTCTGTAAATTCCTCAAACAGTCGCTCTTCATATCTATTCTGTGCCTCAATGAATTGATCGGCCATAGGGTATTTCTCCATAAACACCTTATAGACTCTTGCTGAATTCACTTCTCTTGCATGCTTGAAAGCTAGTTCATTTCTCAATGCTATTGCATTTGGAAGCTGTTCAGCATCTGTATTTCTGCTAATGAACTTTTGGTAAGACTCGGTAGTATTAATTTCCTTTGCTTTTTGCCAGGCCTTATAATCTATACTGTCTTTCCACTCTGCTATCGCTTTGGCATTTATATTTAACTCTCGAAGATCTTCCTTTTCTTTTTCTTCTACAGAAGGAAGTCTTATTTCGGCAAGACTTACATATATATGTGCAGAATCCAGATTGTAAAATGGATTGTCATTTCTTCCGAAGATGATACTGAGTCCGTATGGTGAAGCAACCGGCTCTTTCTCTTTCAGTTTTTCGAAAAGCTCTTTTGCTCCGAAGTAATCATATTTTCCAAGGGCCTCAAAAGCCTTCTCTATCTTAGATGCAGATGCAATCTCAACCACCATGAGGGTGATCAGAAGTAAAATGGTTTTTTGTATATTCATAGTTGGTTCAAAAGTATCCAGAAAACCCTCAGACTATTTTTTTCGTTGAAGGAGTTATTCCGTATGAGATTGTTAAAATCATACCAAGTTCTTTTGCTTTCAGTTTTCTTTCTTTTTGCAGCATGCAGTGACAAGCAGGAAAGGGAGAACGAAAACAAAAAAGCAAAGTCAGAGGTTCGCGACCTAAAGGAGATCATTAAGAGTGGTAAGCTATTGGCCATCATCGACAATAGTTCTACTTCTTACTTCATTTACAAGGGGCAACCAATGGGCTTTGAATATGAGCTATTGAAAAGATTTGCCGATCACATTAGTGTTGATCTAGAAGTGGTAAATGTAGATGACCTTGGCAGAATGTTCGAAGTACTTAAAAACAATAAGGGGGATATTATTGCTGCCAACCTTACCATTACCAAAGAAAGAAGAAAGCTGGTGGAATTCTCTGAACCCATCCTTAGCACCAAACAAGTATTGGTTCAAAGACAATTGAGCAATAAGGAGAAAGAGCAGGGGAAGAAGCTGATTGAAAGTCCAACAGAATTGGCCAACCAAGAGGTATATGTGCAGAAGGCATCCTCTTTTTACAATCGCTTAGAGAATCTTTCAGAGGAGATCGGGGAGGAAATTTTCATCAAGGAGGTTGCCGGAAATCTAACAGTAGAACAGTTGATCGAAAGCGTTGCGGATGGAGAAGTTGACTATACGGTAGCAGATGAACATATTGCCAAGATCAACAGCTCTTTTTATAGAAACCTCAATATCAAAACTGAATTGAGTTTGGAGCAACAAGTTGCATGGGCCATTCGAAAAGAATCAGCGGACCTGCAGATCATTATGAACGACTGGTTGGAAAATTTCAAAAAAACTGTTGACTTCAGAGTTATCTATCTTAAATATTATGGGAATACCACTCTTTTTAGAAGCCGAATGAGCAATAGGCTCTTCACTTCAAGAAGTGGTAAGCTAAGTGATTATGACGAGATCATAAAGCGCAATGCAGAAAAGATCGGCTGGGATTGGCGATTATTGGGCTCAATGATCTATCAGGAATCAAGGTTCGATCACAGTTCTGTTTCCTGGACGGGAGCAAGCGGCCTAATGCAATTAATGCCCAATACTGCAGCCGAATTTGGAGTGGATAGCAGTTTAAGTCCCTCTGAGAACATTGAGATCGGTGTGAAGTATTTAGAGTGGATCGATGGACAATTCAAAGGAAAGGTGCCAGATTCTTTAGAGAGAAGAAAGTTTGTTCTGGCAGCCTACAATGTTGGATTGGGACATGTTTTTGATGCTATAAGGTTGGCTGACAAACATGGTTACGACACCAGGAAGTGGGATGAAAATGTTGCAGAAATGCTCCTCAGAAAAAGTGATCCAAATTATTATCAAGATAGTCTTGCTTACTATGGGTACTGCAGAGGAAGAGAACCCTACCATTATGTAAAGGAGATCTATAATCGGTACAATGACTACTTGAACATTACCGAAGATAAGGATGAGCTAGTGATGTTGGAATAGAGAGTAAGATCAATCAATTTAGGGTATTCATCCTTGTTTTTTTCCTAAATTGCAAGATGCCCAATCTCTAACTGGTGAAGAAAAATTCAAAAAAGCACTTTGGAAGAAAGCTAAAAGCCTACACTGCCATAACTACTTCGGTTATAGCAGCTGATGTCTCCTCCCAAGTAAGATATCATAACATCCAAGATACCACCTTGGTCAATAATGGTGATTTCTTTGACATAGATTTTAATAATGATGGAATTTTGGATGTAAGAGTCAGTCTAAGTCAATTTACTAGTAGTTACCCAACATACAGCTATTATTATTACCGAAACTCAGTATTGGCTGTAGGTTTAAGTTATGCATCAGCGGAAATTAATGTTCAATTAAATTCATACTCTTATTATGAGGCTGCAGCGTTTAACTTGAATTCATCCATTGGCTCATCTGTCAATTCTTTTTTAGGTTACGGATACCTTGGAGTTATCCGTGGAACTTCAAATAGCTTTAGCTCTTATGTTTTTAGTTCAGGGCAATTTCCCGGTTCAGGTCAAAAGTTTGTCGGAGCAAAGTTTAATATTGGAACAGCGGTTCACTATGGATGGATCAGAATGGATGTTCCTTCCAATTCTCAGAGTGTCACCATTTTTGATTTTGCTTATGATACAACTGCTAATAACACCATTTTAGCAGGAGATACAGGTTTAGCAGTTGGGATTGACGAATTGAATTCTGAAAAAATTGAGCTATATGCTTCTGAAGCCGTACTTCATTTTCCAAATTCCTTAAATAAAACATTTGATTTAAGAGTGTATGATCTAAAAGGTCAACTTCAAGAAATTACTAGGGTTGCAGCAGGAAGCCATCAGTATTCACTTAAGCGATTTTACAATGGTATTTACATCGTTGAATTGAAAAATGAGGAAGGTACATTTAGAAAGAAGCTTTGGTTGGAGTCCAAATGAGAACATCTAATTATAAGAGCTAAACTCTAGTTATTCATTGATAATTAGTAATTTACTCCCCTAAACAATCCACAAAAACTATGAAAGCAGTTTACACACTACTTCTCATAGGGTTTAGTTTGCTATCTACCACAGCTTATTGTTTTACCATTAACTACACCACCACAGATGAGAGCTGTGTACCCGGAAATGATGGGGCTATAAATCTTACAGTTATTGGAGGAACCTCTCCATATACCTATTCTTGGAGTCCCAATGTGGGTGGAGGAAACTCGGCAGTTAACCTATCAGCCGGTGTATATAATGTAACGGTAACTGATGCTTTGAATTCAACCCAATCTGCATCGATCAGAGTTAATTCTGCGCCAATTCCCTCCATTGTTGTAAATGCTACCAACCCGACATGCCCTGGTGATGCTGATGGCATGATCAATCTAAACTTATCACCAGGTCAAGCTCCTTATACTTTTATCTGGAGTAATTCAAGCACCTCACAAAATCAAACCGGACTTTCAGCCGGAACTTACTCAGTAACCATTATTGACGCATACGGATGCACTACTACTCTCTCAGCCAATATGGTAGATCCATTGCCAATCATCAATACTGTAACTCAGAATGGATTGCTACTGACGGCCGATCAACCCAACGCCTCTTATCAATGGCTAGATTGCACAACCGGCTATTCTCCAATCAGTGGAGCAAGCTCTCAAACCTATAATGCTCCCATTAATGGAATTTTTGCAGTTGAGATCCAATTGAATGGTTGCAAAGACACATCTAGGTGTGTAAGCACATTGACAATTGGAATGGAACAAGGTGAGCAAAAATCAAATTCTTTCCAAATTTACCCCAACCCCAGTCGAGGTGATCTCATTTTGGAGGGAGAACAACTCATTGGTGAGAGATTAAGAATATTCGACCTTGGAGGTAAGATCATCTTTGAAGAAACCCTTTATCGTCACAAGAATTTAATTAAGCTAGATCAACTTCCAAGAGGAATTTACTTTTTGGAAGTAAACAATATCAAGAGAAAGATCGTCATGATCGAATGATACAATTTGAAGCAGATGCAATAATTTTCTAACTTATTGCGTCTTTTCAACAACCAACTATTTGTTAAATAAACCGTCAATCATAAAAACCACTTAATTCTTTAGGTATTTTAGTAGCATTGACAAAAAACCTGCAGTATGAAAAAAACCTCTACTCCCTCTAAAAAGAATCTCGAAAAGAAATTGAAGTCCTATGCAACGGTAGCTGCCTCTGTACTTGCTGCAGATGCATCTTCCCAAGTGATCTATACCGACATTCCAGACACTACTTTGGTGAACAACGGAGATTTCTTCGATATTGATCTAAATAACGATGGTACTACAGATGTAACCATTACACTTAGTACAGGCACAGGCAGCTATACATCTTATAGTTTATATTACTACCAGAATTATGTGGTTGCAACCGGACAAAGTTCTGCAGAGCTGAACGTACAATTAAATAGCTATTCCTATAGAGAGGTAGCTACCTTTAGTTCGAGCTCGGCGATCAACTCAACTGTAAATAGTTTTTATTCTTACGGTTATGTTGGTTGGGTGAGTGCTTACACCTATGGAAGTTCAACCGGTTCATTCAGATCAGGTCAGTTCCCGGGAGCAGGACAGAAGTTTGCAGGTGTAAAGTTCAATATTGGAACTGCAGTTCATTACGGATGGATTAGAATGGATGTGCCAACAGCCAGCAATCAAGTAACTATTTTTGATTTCGCCTTTGACACCACTGCCGGTGCGCAAATACTTGCTGGAGACACCGGATTGGCAGTTGGGATCGATGAATTGAACGCAGAGCAGATTGAACTATATGCTGCTGACGCCGTGCTCCATTTTCCAAATTCCTTGGACAAGTCACACGAATTAAGAGTGTACAATTTAAATGGGCAACTTCAGGAGATCAGCAGAATTGCTGCAGGAAGAAGCCAGTATGCTTTAAGAAGATCCTATAATGGAATTTACATCGTGGAGTTGAACAATGAAGAAGGAACATTCAGAAAAAAGCTCTGGTTGGAATCGAAGTAATTCCAAAAGAAACTCATTTACTATAAAAGAATTCGACGGCAAGATCCACCTGGTGAACCAACTGGGTGAGGTCTACACCGTTGACCCCCAAGGCTCTTTAGCTCTCATGGCTATGGGAGCTCTTGGCACAAGAGCTTGGCGACTCGCTAAGAATAAAGATGTCAAATAAAGTACTATTGATCGGCTGGGATGCAGCCGATTGGCAGATCATTCATCCACTGATGGAAGCAGGCAGAATGCCTGCTCTTAAATATATGGTAGAACAAGGTGTATCCGGTAATCTGGCGACCCTTGAGCCCGTTTTTTCTCCCATGCTATGGACCAGTATTGCCACCGGCAAAAGGGCCGATAAGCACGGGGTGCTTGGTTTTACTGAACCTGACTACGATATGGGTGGAGTAAAACCGGTAGGAACTTCTAGCAGGAAGACAGCAGCCATTTGGAATATTCTTACCGAAGCGGGATTGAAATCCAATGTTGTTGGCTGGTGGCCCAGTCACCCTGCAGAAGAACTGAACGGAGTAATGGTTTCCAACTTTTACCAAAGAGCCGTTGCCTCTGAAAGTGAAAAATGGCCAATGGCCCACGGAACAGTCTATCCAAAGAAATACAACAAGATCATGGGACAGTTGAGAGTTCACCCAAAAGAACTCACCACCCAACACATCTTGCCTTTCATTCCCAATGCAGCGGAGATCGATCAGGAAAAAGACAAGCGACTATCTACTTTCGCCAAGATCTTTGCTGAAGCAGCTTGCATTCACAATAGCGCAACTTATCTAATGGAAGAGACAGAATGGGATTTCATGGCAGTTTACTATGACAATATAGACCACTTCTCACATGCCTTTATGAAGTTTCACCCTCCAAAACTCAGCAAGATCAAGAAAGAGGATTTTGAAATGTATCAAGGAGTGGTAAATGCTGCCTACCAGTATCATGATATGATGTTGGGAAGAATGCTGAACCTAACGGATGAAAACACCACCATTATTTTGGTTTCCGATCATGGTTTTGAGTCGGGGAAGAACCGACTACTCAGCCTGCCTAAAGAAGCCGGAGCACCTGCTTATGACCATAGAAGCTATGGTGTATTTGCCGCTATGGGACCGGGAATCAAAAAAGACGAATTGGTATATGGAGCCAATCTTTTGGATATCACCCCTACCCTCTTGCACCAATTTGATCTTCCCTTGGGAAAGGATATGGATGGAAAACCTCTGATCAACATCTTTGAGAAGGACAGGGAGGTCAAGTACATTGATTCATGGGATGAACATGTAGTCAGAGAATCAAAAGAGAAATTAGATCCGCAGGCAGCTGAAGAGGCCATGAAGATGATGATCGAATTGGGCTATATAGAAAAACCCGATGAAAATTCTGAAAAGGCGCAAGAGAAAAGCAGGATCGAAAATGAGTTCAATTTGGCAAGGGTTTATCTAAGTTCAGGAAGAGTGACCCAAGCCATTGAGATCCTTGAAGAACTTTATGAAAAGGAAAATGAAGTTCGTTTCGGCATGAGGCTCGCCATTGCCTACGACAGTTTGAAGGACTATAAGAAATGTCTTGAGGCCATTAAGAAGATCGAGGAGAACAGCAAGAAACCAATTCAACAGCTAATAGCCTTGAAAGCTATTTCATATCTCAAGCTCAGAAGAAAAAAGGAAAGCTGGGAAGTAGTAGAAACCATCATCAAACAGCGACCTCAAACTGCATTTGTAGCTCAAAGAGTAGCCAGAACATTGATCTCTTTGAAGAAGAATAGAATAGCCGGTAATTATTTAAGGAGGTCATTGAATTTCTTCCCGGATAATTCCACCTTGCATTTCCTTCAGGGCATGTCTGCTTTCAGAGCCAAAGATTATGAAAATTCAGCCATTCATTTCTTAGACTCCAT
>JAUIGQ010000079.1 GCA_030429925.1 Bacteroidia bacterium
TGAAAAGCAACTGGGCTCAGGAGAACGTTTTTTGATCAATAAAAAGCTTGATACAGGGATCTATTATCTGCAACTCAATTCAAGCAGTGGCATTCAAACAAAAACCCTAGTGGTGCAAGAATAAAAAAGGCGCCATGAAGTGAGATCCTCAACTTCATAGCGCCTTTACTATTATCTTAACCCTTCTATTGAAGCTTTTGCTTCACTTCAACTTCTTGGTAAGCTTCAATGATATCGCCAACTTTGATATCGTTGTAGTTCTCAATGTTCAAACCACATTCATATCCTTTGGCTACTTCTTTCGCATCGTCTTTGAAACGTTTCAAGGAACCAAGTTCTCCGGTGTAAACTACTACTCCGTCTCTGATCACTCTTACCTTGTCATTTCTACTGACCTTACCTTCCAGTACCATACAACCTGCAATGGTTCCAACCTTAGATATCTTAAAGGTTTCTCTGATCTCAATGGAAGCAGTGACTTTCTCTTCTACTTTCGGTTTCAACATACCCTCCATCGCAGATTTCAACTCTTCAATGGCATCGTAGATGATAGAATAAAGTCTAATATCGATCTCTTCATTCTCTGCGATCTTTCTCGCACCCACCGATGGTCTAACCTGGAATCCGATCACAATAGCATCTGAAGCAGCTGCTAACATGATATCAGACTCTGTGATCTGTCCAACAGACTTGTGAATGATATTCACCTGTATCTGCTCTGTAGATAATTTCAAGAGCGAGTCAGAAAGAGCTTCAATGGATCCATCCACATCACCTTTCACGATCACGTTCAATTCTTGGAAGTCACCAATCGCGATCCTTCTACCGATCTCATCAAGTGTAATATGTTTTTTGGTTCTTGCGCCTTGCTCTCTTTGAAGCTGAAGACGTTTGGTTGCAATATTTCTCGCTTCCCTTTCGTCATCCATTACATTGAACCTGTCACCTGCAGAAGGCGCACCGCTCAATCCTAACACTGAAACCGGCATGGCCGGTCCAACTTTAGTTACTTCATTTCCTCTTTCGTTGAACATTGCTTTGATCCTACCACTGTGCGGACCTGCCAGGATCACATCTCCAATCTTCATGGTTCCACCTTGAACCAATAGAGTGGTGACATATCCTCTACCTTTATCCAACTCTGATTCGATCACCGTACCGTTGGCATTCTTATTTGGGTTTGCTTTCAATTCAAGAAGTTCTGCTTCAAGCAATACCTTTTCTAACAACTCTTCAATTCCATCACCTGTCTTGGCTGAAACTTCCTGAGATTGATACTTACCTCCCCAATCTTCTACAAGTATATCCATCTGAGAAAGCTCTTCCTTGATCTTGTCTGGATTGGCATTTGGACGGTCTACTTTGTTCAATGCAAAAACGATAGGCACACCTGCTGCTTGCGCATGATTGATGGCTTCCTTTGTTTGAGGCATCACGCTATCATCAGCAGCGATCACAACAATTGCAACATCAGTAACCTGAGCACCCCTAGCTCTCATGGCGGTAAAGGCCTCGTGACCCGGTGTATCCAAGAAAGTGATGTGTTTATCATCTCTTACCTCAACATTGTAAGCTCCAATGTGTTGGGTAATACCCCCGGCTTCACCGGCAATTACGTTTGCTTCTCTAATGTAATCCAGCAAGGACGTTTTACCGTGGTCAACGTGTCCCATTACGGTAACGATCGGATATCTTTCTACCAAGGTAGATGGATCATCCTCCTCCTCAACAACTTCATTTTGAGAATCAGCCTTGATAAACTCAATTTCAAATCCAAATTCTTCAGCAACGATGGTTAGGGTTTCTGCATCCAGTCTCTGGTTGATAGAAACGAACAGCCCCAATGACATACAAGCCGAGATAACTTCGTTCACATTCACATCCATCAAGGATGCCAGTTCGTTGGCGGTAACGAATTCCGTTACCTTCAAGATACTTTTTTGCAATTCTGCCTCTTCGGCTTCCTTTTGAGCCTGCTCACTTGCAGCATCTCTCTTTTGCTTTCTGTATTTCGCTGCCTTTGATTTCCCGCCTCCACTTGTTAGTCGGGCCAAGGTTTCTTTGATCTGCTCCTGGATCTGCTTATCTGTTAATTCAGGATCATCCTCCTTCTTCTTTCTTCCTCTTCCACCTTTCTGACCGCCGGGCTTGTCTGAAGCAATTCTTCTACGCTTGCGTTTTGGTCTTTGAGTTTCTTTGTCTTCAGAAGAAGAAGCAACCGGCTTTGGCTTTTTCTCTTTCTCAACAGGAAGGTCGATCTTACCAAGTACTTTAACACCTTCCAGCTTTTCAACATCTGTTTTATGCTCTTCCGGCGCTGGTCTGCTCTCGCTTTCCTTCTTTTCTTCCTTTTCAGGCTTCTTTGGTTCTTCCTTTTTCTCTTCTTTCTTTTCAGCTTTTGGCTCTTCCTTCTTAGGCTCTTCTTTCTCCTCTTCCTTCTTCGCTTTTTTGTCTGGTCGACTTTTCAGGTTCATTGAGTCCAAGTCGATCTTTCCAACCACCTTAGGCTTCCCTTTTTCTTCTTCGCCTTCTTCTTCCTTCTCTTTAACTTCTTCTTTAGGCTCTTCTTCTTTTGGTTTTTCTTCAGAAGCTTCTTGTCCGGCAGGAACGTTCTTGATCAGCACTTCTTCATCTTCATCCTTCTTAGGTTTAGATTCAGGAGTGGTTTCAATGGAAACACTTTCGCGTTCCACTGCAGGCATACTGACGTTCTTAGACTCTTCTTTAGCCGTTTTCTCCGATTGAAACTCTTGGCTCAAAAGAGAGTAAACATCCGGCTCGATCTTGGTATTGGGCTTTGCTTCGATCTCAACACCTTTGGAATCCAAGAAATCCACAATGGTGCTAATACCAACATTCAATTCTCGGGCTACTTTACTTAATCTCTTTGTCGACATATATTGTTTCCTAAATTTTACTAATTGTTAACGGCTGATAGAACAAACTACATTTATTCAAATTCTGCCGCAAATATTTTTCTGATCTCAGCAACAGTTTCCTCTTCAAGGTCTGTTCTTTTGATCAATTCATCAGCGCTCAATTCCAGAACATTTCTGGCTGTATCACATCCGATGGCTTTCAATTCATCAATGATCCAATCATCGATCTCATCTGCAAATTCATCCAATGCCACATCATCCTCTACATCATTGGCAATATCTTCTCTGTAAACATCGATCTCATATCCTGTTAGTTTACCTGCTAACTTGATATTGTGACCGCCTTTACCAATTGCCAGAGAAACCTGATCAGGAGCTAAGAAAACCTCAGCCTTACCGGTTTCTTCATCGATCTTGATAGAAGATACCTTAGCAGGACTCAACGCTCTGGTAATATATAGTTGTAAGTTGTTGGTGTAATTGATCACATCGATGTTCTCATTTCTCAACTCTCTTACAATACCGTGGATCCTTGAACCTTTCATACCAACACAAGCTCCTACAGGATCAATTCTGTCATCGTAAGATTCAACAGCAACTTTTGCTCTTTCTCCCGGTTCTCTCACGATCTTCTTGATGGTGATCAATCCGTCGAAGATCTCAGGAACTTCTTGTTCGAACAATCTTTCCAAGAATACAGGAGAAGTTCTTGATAGAGTGATCAACGGCTTGTTGTTTCTCATCTCTACTTGCTTCACAACTGCACGGATGTTATCTCCTTTCTTAAAATAATCATTTGGGATCTGCTCACTTTTAGGAAGGATCAACTCATTCCCTTCATCATCCAAGATCAATAACTCTCTCTTCCAAACCTGGTAAACTTCTCCGGTGATAATGTCTCCTACTCTATCTTCATATTTCTTGAAGATATTGTCTTTCTCCAATTCCAATACTTTAGAGATCAGGTTCTGACGAAGGGCCAAAACTGCTCTTCTTCCGAAATCTTCTAGCTTCACTTCTTCAGAAGCCTCTTCACCAACTTCAAAGTCAGGCTCGATCTTGATAGCATCTGATAGAGCGATCTGACTATTATCATCTTCCACAGCTCCATCCTCAACGATCTCTCTATTTCTCCATACTTCAAGGTCACCCTTATCGATATTCAAAATGATATCGAAGTTCTCATCTGAACCGTACTTCTTAATGATCATATTTCGAAATACACTTTCTAAAATATTCATCATGGTAGGACGATCAATATCTTTGAACTCCTTGAACTCAGAAAACGACTCTGACAGATTTACTTTATCCATTTTAGTTAATTAAATGATATAACGACTTTAGTTTCATTTACTTGATCCATTGGAACAATCCTTTGCTCCGTGACCAATTGCTTTTTCTTTTTTCCTTCTAACTTTCTCTTTTCAGTGATCTCAAGCTCTACTTGTTCTTCATTGGCAGCAAGCAGCTTTCCTTTGAGCTTCTCTCCCCCTTTGACCTTAACTTCAACCTCTCTGCCCAAATATCTTTGGTATTGTCTGAGGATCTTAAATGGCTGATCCATTCCGGCAGAGCTTACCACTAATTCAAAATCTTCCTCTTCTCTATCCAGGTTTGACTCAATGAGCCTGCTGATCTCAACGCAGTCATTGATGTTCACCCCTTTATCTCCATCTATCTCCACTCTGATATTATTGGATGAACTTACTGTAGCACTTACAATGAAGTAGCCAAGCTCTTCCACCCTCTTCTCTATCAATTCCCTTATGAAAGATTCCTTTATCAATTTCTTGTAGCTTATAAAAAGAGGGGACTCGCGTCCCCTCCATTAACTCTCTATTTGAGCACAAAATTAGCAATATTTATCACAACCTACAATGCTAGCTCATAAAGAATCTATATTTTCAATCTTCTACTCTTTTTCCTTCTTTGAATTTGAGGATGTCAATTGGCTCTCGGCTCGATTTCTTATAGAACTTGAACTCCCCATGGGGCAATCCCTCTTTATACTCTTTGGTGCTCATGAGCATTCCCTCTTTATACCACTCGGTAACTCTTCCATCAATACGTCCTTCTTTGTAAGTGGCTTCCATTTGAATGCTTCCTTCTTCGTGATAGATCTTCCACTCCCCATCCTGCTTTCCGTTTACATAACTTCCTGAATCTCTAAGATTCCCATTTCTGTACCAGCTCTTTCTTACACCATTCAGCACCCCATTGGCATAGGTTTCTTCTAGCTCAGAAGCTCCCCTTTCATTCCAAAACTGCCAGAGCCCTTCCTTCTCTCCATTCCTATACTTCCCACTATAGCGCAGTTGTCCATTGGGGTACCATCCTGACCATGTGCTATCCATCTTACCTTGACTGTAGAAACCCTCATCCAGCTGATTTCCATCGTCGTAGTATGAAAACCACAATCCTTCTTCCTGACCTTTCAAATAGTTACCTTCCTGCAATAGTTGGCCGTTCTCATGCCAGGTTTTCCATTTGCCGTCTTTAAGATCATCCTTGAAGTTACCCTCTCTCCACTTCTGACCTCTTAAGTAGAAATACTCCCATTTACCGTTGCGCTTATCATTCAAGTAATCTCCTTGAGACAATAGGCTGGTAGTGTCTTTGAAGAAATAGGCCCAATGTCCAGATTGCTTGCCCTGAACAAATTCACCCTTCATATCCACGATCCCATTCTCTCTGTACCAGAGCCATTCCCCCTCTTTTTCTCCATTCACATATTTACCTTGTTCCAATAGAGTTCCGGCTTCATTCCATTTCTTAAACATGCCATCTAACTTTCCCTCTGAGTAATTCGACTCCATCCTTTTGGTGCCGTCTGAGTAATAATACTCCCATGCCCCTGATTTCAGATCATTCTGATAAGACCCTCTCCATTTAAGGTTGCCATTTTTAAAATACTCAGACCATTCTCCATCTGCAAGGCCATCCTTGAACGACTCTTGTTTTTTCAGCTTGCCTTCTTCAAAAAAGAACTTCCATTCACCGCTCTTCTTTCCCTCTTTGAATGCGCCACTCAGTTTGGTATTACCATTGGGGAATTTATCATAGATCTGACCGCTTCCATTTTGCAGAAGGGCTTTTCCCTCTTCACTGTAATAAGAGATCACTTTCGCATTTGTCGAATCATATTTCACCTCTTGTTTTAGCTGTCCATTATCATAATATGATTGCCAAACACCAATTTTCAGATCGTTCTCATACGAACCTTTTTCAGCAAGCTGTCCATTCTTGTGGTAGATGCTCCACAAGCTATCTTTATATCCCCTCTCAAAAAAGCCTTCTGATTCCTTTTGTCCATCTTTATAATAGGTAGCAAATGAACTATCTCTTTTTGCATTGGAAAAGAAGCCTTCTTCGCTTAGTTTACCATTCTCATGGTATTTTTTGAATGCGCCATTCAACTCTCCAAAACTGTAGGTCACTTCCTGGTCTAATCTACCAGTCTGATCATAATACTTCCAAGTTCCATCCTCTATTCCACCTTGCAAGACCTGTCCTTCGGCCTTAATGCTATCATTTTGCCATTTGTATTGAATGAATTCTTGTGCAGAGCATTGAATGAGAATTGCAAACTGAAATAGAATTATTAGAGATTTCTTCATGAAGCAAATTTAGAGCAGAGGCAATCATTAGAAGAGGAATAAGTCGATGATTTATGAACAGTGAACTGAGAAAAGAATGGAAATTTCAACTTTAATCTATCTTTACATTTATGAACCGACCATTGGTCATAGCCCACAGGGGCGCTTCCGGACTTGCCCCTGAAAACACATTGGCTGCAATTTCAAAGGCTTTAGAGATAGGTGTCGACCGAATTGAAATGGATCTGAGACAAACCTTGGATGGGGAGGTTGTGGTGTTGCACGACAAAACGATAGTCAGAACCACTAACGGTTGGGGGTCTGTTCGCAAACTTCCTTTGAACAAGATCAGGCGATATAGTGCAGGCAGTTGGTTTCACCACGACTTCAGCTCAGAAAGGATCCCCACTTTTAAAGAAGTTTTGGAATTGGTTGATGGCAGGGCTACCCTTTTGCTGGAAGTAAAAGATGGAAGTCCGTACCACCATGGAATTGAGAAAAGGATCATTGAATTGGTGAACGAGTATCAAGCCAATGAGTGGTGTATTGTTCAAAGTTTCAATGATCGGATCCTGAACAACTTTAGAAAGCTGCCCGAGTTTCACGCCGATATGCAAAAGCTCTTTGCCGCCTTTATTCCTGTTGCCCCATTTTATGGAGGAAGTAAATTCACCTACAAACGACTTAGGAGGTACGATTTTGCTCAAGAGGTGAACATCAACCGCAAATATGTGAATCCCAGGGTAGTGCGAAAGGTGCATGCTATGGGAAAGAAAGTAAATGTCTGGACCGTCAATGAATCTGAAGCCTTGGAGAAATTTGTAAAGTGGGGTGTAGATGGCATTATCACCGATTATCCCGACCGTTTGAGGGCGTTGTTGGAATAAAGCAGCGAATTTACTAGCTTCATAGTCTAAGAAGTACTAAAACTGTTTTACTATGCTACGTAAACTACTTTATTCTCTTTTTCTATCTTTTTTAGCGCTCGGCGTAAACTCTCAAAGCAATTGGGAGGTCATTGATCAATCAGATGGTTTAATAAGTAAGGATGTCGAACACTTTATTGCTGAATCAGAAAGTAAATGGTGGGTGGCAACTGATGTTGGAATCTCAATGATCGATAGTGGACAGGTTAGTAATTACTTTATCAATGGTTTTGATCCAATAAGCGATGAGATTTATGATCTAGAGTATACCATGAATAAGTTATGGATCGGGACAAATCTAGGACTCTTTAGCTTCGATGGTAGCAACTTTCAGTTATATGACACTTCCGCAGGATTTATCAATGCCTCTATAACCAAGCTAGCAAAAGAATCCAATGGTACTTTATGGATTGGTACAAATAATTCTGCCAGTTCATATGATGGGGTTACTTTTTCAATACATGATTCTGTTAGAGCAACTTATTTAGAAGTTGACAAAAATGATATTGTCTATGCTTTCCGCTACAATATTCTTTTCAGTGGTTCTATAAGCTTTAATCAAAAGTTTGATGGTAATAGCTGGCAATCTGTGAGTTCTTCTGGCCCTTTGTTTAGCTCGGGCAGGACCATCTTTGAAGATGATGGTGAAGTCTACCTTATTAATGCTGATACCAATGGAACAAAAGGTTATTGGGTCATTTCCGATACGGCCGGACCTAGTTTTTATGATCTAGATTATACGATTGAACCTGGTGGAATACAAGCTGCAAACGCAAGTCTTGCATGGACTTTTAAGGATCAAGTTCTTCAGTTTGTTACCCCTTCAGGTTTTTACCAATTACAAAATGATAAGTTTGAATTCATCCCCTTGAATCAAGTATCTAGTAATAGAGTAGAATTCCAAAATCTGAGCTGCACAGATCAAACGATCTTTGTTTGTAGCAATCAAGGTTTGATCTATTCTGACTTTGAATTGAAAGAGCCAAGAAGAAGAGACACATTGGCAACCAATAATGTGAGAAGTGTTGTTAGAGAATCAAATGCTCCCTTCTCTGCCTCAGAGAACTTTGAAGCGAATGGGTTTGGCTTTCCTAAGGATCGAGATTCTTGGACAGTCTTTTCAGCAGGATTAATATTCGTTGGAAGGGACAGTCTATCGACTAACTTTTATAATACAGGAGCACCTTGGGCAGATCTTTGGAATGCAGGACCGGCCAGTAATGTTTTTAGTAATTCTAGGAAGTACTTCGTAAAGGTCAAAAAAGAAGAAATTCAATTTCACATTAACAACCACAACAACCCTGGTTATCAGATGCCTAAAAGCATAATGGATTGGCCGGCAATTGGTGATTCTTCGCTTGGAGTAGCTTCAGATCTAGCTCCTTTTGTGGATGTAAACAACAATGATTGTTATGACCCTCATAATGGAGATTACCCTTTCATAAAAGGAGATGAAGCCATCTATTGGATCAGACATTATCCTGACTCAATTATGAAACTTGAATTGCATACATTGTTCTATGCCTTCAATGATTCCTCAACTCCGGAAATAAACAATTGCCAATTTGTAGATTATCGATTGGTCAATAGAGGAGAAACCAACTTTGATAGTGTTAAGATTGGCTTCTTCTTCGATGGTGACCTTGGGATGCCAATAGATGATTATGTAGGAAGTGATTCATTATTAGGGATCTCGTACTTCTATAATGGTGACGCCTTTGATGATAATTTTTCAGGACAATTAGGATATGGGACCAATATCCCATCAGTTGGAATGATGTTCCTATCTGATAGCATGACCAATAATATCTACTACAATATTGGAACAGGCCTTAATGGTGATCCGGCAACCCCAAATCACTGGTGGAACTATATGAACAGCAGATGGCAAAATGGTCAAGCTGTAAAATATGGTGGAGATGGATTAAGCTCATCCGGTGTTACGAATCAAAGCACCACTTTTATGTTTACAGGAGATCCTTTGACCAACACTGGTTGGACGGAGGCAAATCCCGGAGGAGGTCAGGCTCCAAATAACCCGGGAGATAGAAGAACTCTTTCATCCATTCATTCATTCTCTCTCAGTGCAGGTCATAGCAAGTCCATTGAACTGGTAATGGGGTATGGAAGAAAAGATAGTGTGAATAATCATTTGGAAAATGTAGAAGAGATGAAGAGAGTCTTGACAGAAGCAAGAACTTATTGGAATGCATTGAATCCTTCCACATTTAGCTATGGCACAAATGAAGATTGTGTACTCGCCATTGGAATTGAAGAATTTACTTCTCCTGAGAATGCAGTTTCCATCTATCCAAATCCAACATCCGGTTATACGATCATTGAATCTGAAAGGAAATTAGATCAACTCCAAGTATTCTCCATTTCAGGAAAGTTAGTCCGTGAAAGCAGGATCAATGGATATTCTGCCAAGCTTGATCTATCTGACTTGAATAATGGATTATACATTCTTCGAATGAGGTCGGAGGATGGTCAATGGTTCAGCGAAAAACTGATGGTGGAATAGAGCAAAAGAACTTTTTCGGCATTTCTGTGTAATTTCGTAAGGCTACTGACCAACCACACTGCCTTGCTGTTTAACATGGAATAACCCAATGCTGAAAAAGCTTTGTTACATCTTCTTGCTGCTTACTTTGAGCATTCCATTGGAGGCTCAAAACTGGAGTTTATTCACCAAACAGCATGGTTTACCCAGCAACAACCTGAACGATCTCTTTGTAGATGGACCAAATAGAGTTTGGATCGCCTCAGACTCCGGCCTGACCTTCTACGATGGTCAAAGTTTTTTAACCTATAATAAGACCAATTCCAACCTACCCTCCAACAACATCAAAGAGTTGGAGGTAGTCAATGGTGAGGTCTTTCTCATTAGTGATAGTGGATTTAGCACCTACAACGGCAGAACTTTTACCAATTATAATGAGCAGAACGGACTCTTGCAAAACCGCATCAATAGCATGGCGGTTGATACCAGCGGCCATATCTGGCTAGCTGCCAATGCCGGCGTCAGCAAGTTCAACGGAGTTACCTTTAGTCATGATAGCGGCAGAACAGCCAAAGACATAGTTGTTGACGATAGTAATCGAGTGTACATTCTGAGGTATACAGTCGTCTTCAATATTCCAACAGCCGGATTGACCGTTTATGAAATGTTCGACGGGCAAAGCTGGAGCAGTCCGCCAATGGGGTATTTCGCCGACTATTATCGCTCTCAATTCTACAAATCATCCAATGGCAAGATCTTTCTAATGCCCAGCGGTGGGGGGAACCAGTTCTACGCTGAACTGCATTATCCCTTTAATTTAAGAAAGCGGCCTATCAATACAGAGAGCACGGTGAATAGAACTCCCCGTTTCATGAAGGAGATCAATGGGGAAAGATGGATGAACTATTGGGGAGTAACTTCAATATACAGAAGCTTGACCAAAGACTCCACCTATCAGCCTATGTATCTAACCCCTGTAAATGTGAATGTAAAGGAGATGGGGACTGATAATTCCTTTATCTATATTTCTACAGATCAGGGTTTGTTGGTTGGCCCTGCTAACTACCAAACACCTCAAATCAGAAAGATCTTAGACATCAATACAATTGATGCAGGGATCAATATCAATGGCGCTTTATTTCATAATTACACAAGCGGCAGAGCTAGTTTTGGATATCCGGCCGACTCCAACCTTCATTTGATCAATGCTGCCAATATACAGCTTGGCATTAAAAGAGATAGTTCTCAAGGAACCTTTCGCATATTTCCAGAGGAAATAATTGAGCAAAGCTACGTTGGAGGCCCGTACCATAACACCAACCAATTT
>JAUIGQ010000080.1 GCA_030429925.1 Bacteroidia bacterium
TTTGCCATGGATGCTAGATCAGTTTCGGAGTACTCACCCAGTTTTCTTTCTAAATATTCCCTTGAGATCTCTTTAGCATAAGTAGTGTTGAAATGAGCTGCTAGGTCGATGGTTAGAGTTGATTTCCCACTACTTTCCGGTCCTATGATAGCGATCTTAGTGAGCATGATCAATTTTTTTCCAATTGTAATAGCCAAAGATGGCCATGATGGTATATATTAGAAATAACATTGCTGTAAGAGGCAATCCTTTGTAAAGGTAAATGATGCAGCTTACAAGGTCTACAATGATCCAGACGATCCAGTTTTCTATGATCTTTCTGACTACCCAGTAGGTTGCCACAAGAGCAAATATTGTTGTGAAAGAATCCCAATATGGAAGTGAGGCATCAGTATTTATTTCTGCCCACCAACCTAGTAATAGAGCAAGAATTAGAGCAAGTGTGGAGAGGGAGAGGGATTTTTTCCAAGCCAGTGAATGAACAGCACTCTCTTCCTTTTTCTTTCCCCATTCAATCCAGCCATAAATAGACATGAGCACATAGTATGCATTGATGAAGCTATCGAAGTAGAGCTTTAATCGGATCGTTAAATAAACGTAGATCAGTGAAGAGATCAATCCATAGAAAAAGCACCATTTGTTCTTTCGGGCAGCTAGTAGGATATAGATCAGTGCACCCAAAACTGCAGGAACTTCCCACCAACCATAGTTGGAGAAGTCAGCAAGCCATTTATCCCAAGAAATGTTCACTTTTTAGAAGAGTTCACTATCCTTTTCCAATGCATTTCCGATCACAACAAGGTCGGCACCGGCAGCATAGGCAGACTCCAATTTGGCTTTGCTATCAATTCCACCGCCAACGATCAAAGGAAGGCTGATCTGTTCTTTAACCTTTTTGATCATTTCAGATGAGACACATTGATCCGCACCGGAGCCCGCATCTAAATAGACCAAGTTCATTCCCATGTATTCTCCAGCAAGGGCAGTATAGGCTGCAATGTCTGCCTTGTCAGCTGGAATGGGGTTGGAGTTGCTTATGTAGGATGCTGTTGTTTGCTTTCCTCCTTCAATTAAAAGATAAGCTGTCCCGATCACTTCCAATCCACTTTTCTTTAAATAGGGTGCAGCCACCACCTGCTGTCCGATCAACATTTCAGGATTTCTGCTTGATAGGAGTGAAAGGAAAAGCAAGGCATCAGCCTTTTTTGATATCTGCGAAGGACTTCCGGGAAAAATAACTACAGGGATCTTTGAGTGCTTTTTTAGCAACTGTATACATTCATCGAGGTCTCCACCCGTTAGCAAGCTGCCGCCAACGAAGAAGAGGTCAGTACCTGCTTGGACTGCTTTTTTACAAAGGCTTTCTATGTGTTTTTCATCAGCCTTGTCAGGGTCTACTAAAAAAGCTAGCATTCTTTTATTGCTTCCTGCCTTTTCTTTTATGTAGCTAATGATCTTCATAGTGTGCTTAGGCTGCAATATTACATAATCAAGGTGTAAGCAAGAACATAATCCTCTAGCAAGATGGCCTCCATATCTACTTCGATCTTTTCAGGAATGTTGATTATTTCTCCTTTTGCTGTGTATTTTCCATTGAGCTCTTGAAGTCCGATGATCCTGATATTCTCTTTCAAGAAGATATCTTTTTTGCCATATAACTTAAATAGGGCCTCCTTCATAGACCAATAGACACTGAGTTCTAAAGTGGAGGAAGACTGCAAGGCTTTGATCTCCTCTTCTCGCAGATACTTATCTCTAATTCTCTTGATCTTTGGGGTTAGGAACTGAAGGTCCACACCATGTTCTTTAGACTTGTGCATGCTCACTGCTATGCTCTCTTTGGAATGCGATATACTCAAATGCTCGCTTCCTTCTGTAAAATGGGGCTTGCCATGCTCATCGTAGTAAATGTCCACATCATCTCCCATATTGATCAAAAGCTGTCGGATGCTTAGCCATTCAGTTTTTCTTTTCTTGTTGCTCATGGAATTGTAGTACTCGTCAAAAGAAAAAACCGACGCTTTGATACTATTCTCTAACTTTTCAAAGTTCTTATAGTTGACTTTTTGAAAGGCTAGTTTAAAGTCGTTTGAAAGCTGAACGATTTGATGAGATTCAGTAAGCTTGAATGGCAAAACAGTCTGGATATTAATGCGTTTTATTAGTACTTTTGCATCCTCAAAAATAAAATAAAGAAATGAGTACTACATCTGTAGAGTATTTACCATACAAGGTAAAAGATATTTCCCTAGCTGATTGGGGAAGAAGAGAAATCGAATTGGCCGAAGCTGAAATGCCCGGTCTTATGTCATTAAGAGAAGAGTATGGCAAAGAGAAGCCATTGAAAGGCGCGAGAATAGCAGGTTGTTTGCACATGACCATTCAAACTGCTGTTTTGATCGAAACACTGGTTGAGTTAGGTGCTGATGTTACTTGGTCATCTTGTAATATCTTCTCAACTCAAGATCACGCCGCCGCCGCTATTGCCGCTGCAGGAATTCCTGTTTATGCATGGAAAGGAATGACAGAGGAAGAGTTTGATTGGTGTATCGAGCAAACTTTATTCTTTGGAAAGGAAAGACAGCCTTTGAACATGATCTTGGACGATGGTGGAGACCTAACCAATATGGTTTTTGATAAGTACCCAGAATTGGTTGAAGGTATCAAAGGACTATCTGAAGAAACTACTACCGGTGTTCATAGATTATATGAAAGAGAGAAGAACGGTACTTTGGTAATGCCAGCGATCAATGTAAATGATTCTGTAACCAAGTCGAAATTCGATAATAAGTATGGTTGTAAAGAATCGCTGGTAGACTCTATCAGAAGAGCTACTGATATCATGATGGCAGGAAAAGTTGCTGTTGTTGCAGGTTATGGTGATGTTGGAAAGGGTTCAGCTCAATCATTAAGAGGTGCTGGAGCAAGAGTGATCGTAACCGAGATCGATCCGATCTGTGCTTTGCAAGCTGCCATGGATGGTTTTGAAGTAAAAAAGATGGTTAATGCCGTAGAAGAGGTTGATATTGTAGTTACTGCAACGGGTAATAAGGATATCATTAAAGGTGAGCATTTCAAGAAAATGAAGGACAAGACCATCGTTTGTAATATTGGTCACTTCGATAACGAGATCGATGTTGCTTTCTTGGAAAAAGAATATGGCAATACTAAAGTTGAGATCAAACCTCAAGTGGATAAGTATACCATTAATGGGAAAGACATTATCTTGTTGGCTCAAGGTAGATTGGTGAACTTAGGTTGTGCAACCGGTCACCCTTCATTTGTAATGTCGAACTCTTTCACTAACCAAACACTGGCTCAGATCGAATTGTGGAACAATTCTGCAAATTATGAGAACAAGGTTTATACTTTGCCAAAGCATTTGGATGAGAAAGTAGCTGCCTTGCACTTAGAAAAGATCGGTGTTGAATTAGAGGAGTTATCTAAAGATCAAGCAGATTATATTGGTGTTGAAGTGGAAGGCCCATACAAGCCTGAATACTATAGATATTAATTAGGATCTATATAAAATAAATTAAGAAGCCCTGAACTATTAAGTTTGGGGCTTTTTAGTTGAGGATCCTCAGATTGGTCCCATCAAAAGAGGTGGAATAGGATTTTAGCGAGGTTGTGGCAGGCGGCTTTGATACACTTCCATCCTGCAACAAGAAGGAAGAACCACAACAATTATCTGTGGCGGTAATATTGTTTGCGTCTACAGATACCAACGCACAACTATTGGAAGGCTGAAAGGTACAATGTCGATCGTATGCTTTGAAGTCATTCTCCCCGGCTCTAAAAACAATGATGCCCCTGGAACCACCTGAGATGTATTCCCATCCTCCAATTGTCTTTAGTTTAATGTAATCAGGATCGTCAAGAACAATATTGATGTCTACTTGTGTAAGTGGAACATTATTATTCTCCTCCTTCTTGCATGAATAAGAAGCAATAAAAAAAATGGAGAGTAATATAAGGTTAAAGGACTTCTTGCACATATATTTGAATTAATCAAAGTTACACTAACTCCAATAGTTCATGAAAATTTTACTTCAGGGCATCGTTTTCTTAATGTTATGTGTCTTGAGTTTGAATGTGCAAGCTCAGTCACCTAAAAGAGTAGAGAAAACTGTTGAAAGGAGAGAACAGCAACTAGAGAAACAAAAAGAAGAGAAAAAGCTGCAGCAGGAGAAGGAAATGGAGGAGGCGCGTCAGAAGCATATGCAGATGCAAACCAAAGAGGTGCAGAAGCGGATGAAAAAGACGCAAAAAAAGTCCAAAAGATACAATGAAAAAAAGCGTGGATTCTTCCTCTCAAGGTGGTTTCGAAGGAAGTAAGTGAATGAGTTTGAAACGATTGAAAAGCCTGTAAATTAAGGCACTGTTAATATTTGTTATTTTTTTTATTAAATGTATATCTTTACGCCCCTGTAGTTTTTTACAAGGACACAACAACATAAAACATCTATTATGCTGAGAAAGATACTATTGGCGCTAGCAATAGCGATAGGATGTGTATTATCTCTTTCCGCTCAAGTGGGACAGGGAACGATCAAAGGAAAAATCCTCGATGATGAGACGGGTGAGCCTGTTCCATTTGCCAACGTAACCTTAATGAATGGGTCAGACCAGATCTTGGGAACCACCACAGATTTTGACGGTGAGTATACATTAAAGCCTATTCCTCCCGGAAGTTACGATCTTCAGGTTTCCTATGTGGGTTATCAAACAAAAAGGATTGCCGGGATAACGGTCAGTTCTGATAAGATCACTAAGCAGAATGTAAATATGTCTCAGGGGATCGCCCTGAAGGAAGTTGAGGTGATCGAATACAAGAAACCTCTTATCGAAACAGATAAAACTACAGTTGAAGAAACAAAGACCAGGGAAGAGATCCAAAGAATGGCTGTTCGTTCTGCAGCAGACATTGCCAAAACTGCGGGTAATGGAGTATTCTCAAGAGATGATGGAAGTGGAGGTTTAAATGTAAGAGGTGCGCGTTCCGGTAACAATGTAACCTTTATTGATGGTATCAAAGTAATTGGTTCTACCTCTCTGCCAAAATCGGCTATTGAAGAGGTAACAGTTAAAACCGGTGGTCTTTCTGCTCAATATGGTGACCTAACAGGTGGTGTTACTTCTATTACCACTAGAGGTGCATTTAAAGATTATTTTGGAAGTGCTGAGTACTTAACATCAGGCTTTCAAACCAGCGAAGACAATACAGTAGGATTGGATCCTTATGCATACAATCTTGTTGGTTTCAGTTTGGGTGGTCCAATTCTTACCAAGAAGGATGAAAATGGTAAAGTGTTAGAGGCCCCACTTGGGTTCTTACTTACGGCTGAGTATAGAGATATTGTTAACCCAAGACCTTCTGCGGTTCAGCTGTACAAGCCAACTGATGAAGCGCAAGAACTGATAGAAAGCGACCCCTATATTGGTGATTTTCAAAACTTGGCAGTTAATAAGAGAGCTGAATTCTTGACTGCTGAAGACTTTGAAGAGATCGATTTTCAAAGAAATGTTAGATCTCGCCAATTTGTAGCTAACGTGAAGTTAGACCTGCAGCTGAATAAGCTGTCATCTTTGTCTGTTGGAGGTACATATAACACTAGTAGAGGTAACTCTGACATTAGATCCTTTCAATTGTATAATTATTATAATAATCCTCTTGTTACAGGAGAAGATTATAGAGGATATATTCGATATACCCAGAGATTTGCCAATGCTGAAGAAGGTGAAGAATCAAGCTCACTTGTAAAGAATGCTTTCTTCTCTGTCCAGGCTGATTTCTCTAGAAGATCGAATGGTCAGCAACATGAAGATTTCCAGGATAATTTCTTTCAATACGGTTATGTAGGAAAATTTGAGGCAATTACAGAGCCTTCTTATGCCTTCCAGAGTAGAGCAAATGGTGCCGGAGTTCCTCAAGGGATCTTATTGCCTGACGGAAATTATTACGAAGGTTATTTCTTGACAGCATTTAACAGTCCTGTAAGTTATAACTATACTCCCGGAGAATTGAATCCGGTGCTAGCAAGCTATACTTCAAGCTTTTATAATCTTTTGGATCAAGCCAGCCTGACCAATACAATTAATACTCGTGAACTAGTAGAAGGTGGCGGTGGTATTGTTAATGGAGGTACCATTAATAATAATATCTATAACCTTTGGGTTGCTCCAGGTTCAGTAAGTAATTTTTATTCTAAGTCTGAAAGCGATCAGTACAGATTGTCAGGTAGAGGTTCAGCAGATATTGGCGATCACGCCATTATGTTAGGATTTGAATACGAGCAAAGGGTGGTGAGAAACTACAGCTTGAATCCACTTGGACTATGGCAATTGGGTAGAGGTACTGTTAACAGCCACATTGAGCAGATAGATTCAACGAATTTCAATGCTAATGAATATGTTGGTACTTATCCAAGGATCACTTTTGAAAGGAATATTGATCTAGGTGCTAGAACTTATTTCGCATATAATATGAGAAAGGCCTTAGGACTTGATCCAAATGGCAGTGATTACATCGACTTCGATTCATATGATATTGGAGTATACGATCTTGAATATTTCTCTGCAGATCAGTTGATCAACCCTTCCAACAATGTAAATCTTCAATATAGAGGTTATACCTATAAAGGAAGAAGAACTTCCGAGATCCCAACTTTAGATGATTTCTTCAATGAAACTATCTATGATGGGGTGAATAGCTTTAAGACCAGACCGGTTGCTCCATACCAGCCAATTTACATCGCTGGATATATTGAAGATAAATTTGCTTTTGATGATCTGGTTTTCAGAATCGGGTTGAGATTGGATAGATTTGATGCCAACCAGCCAGTTCTTAAAGATCAGTATTCATTCTTCCCAACAAGAAATGCAGCTTTTGCTCGTAATGAAGGAGCATCTGTACCTTCTAATATTGGAGATGATTATGTTGTCTATGTTGAGAATGTAGAGAATCCTTCTACTGAAACCATCATTGGTTACAGGGATCCTGAAACGAATACCTTCTATAATAAGGATGGAGAAGAGCTAAATGATAGCAGACCTTTAGAGGCCGGTGGAACAATTGCTCCATGGTTGCAAAATCCAAATGCAACAAGTTTGCAAAGAGATATGACCTCCGAGTCGTTTGAAGATTATGAGCCTCAATATACTTTGATGCCAAGGATCTCCTTCTCTTTCCCAATTTCGGATGAGGCAACTTTCTTTGCTAACTATGATATCTTGACTCAAAGACCAACAGGAAATGTGGCTTTGGATCCAATTGATATCATCACTATTCAAAACCACAGTAGAATATTGAACAACCCTGCCTTGAAGCCAACTAAGACAATTAGTTATGAGATTGGCTTTAAGCAAAAGCTTACCAATAGTTCTGCATTGACCCTATCTGCCTTCTATAAGGAACAAAGAGATGAGATCCAAGTAGTAAGAAGAGGTGGAGCTTATCCTGTTGACTACTTAACTTACAGTAACCAGGATTTTGGAACAGTTAAAGGGTTTACCTTCAACTATGATCTGAGAAGGGTTAAGAATATTATGCTGAGAGTGAATTATACCTTGCAATTTGCTAACGGTACAGGTTCTGGTTCTCTAACATCATTGAACCTTGTTAACTCTAACCAACCTAACTTAAGATCTATTTTCCCTTATTCTTACGATCAGAGACACGCAATTACATCTAGTATCGACTATAGATACGGAAGAGGTAAGAGATATAATGGTCCTAAGATCAAAGGTGTGAACATCTTTGAGGATGCAGGGGTTAACCTTCAGGTTATTGCAGGTTCCGGTACTCCTTACACAGCGAGGGTCGGTCCAAGAGATGAAGAAAGTATTACAGCTCAGAATCAAAGACAACCAATTGTTGGTGGTGTGAATGGTTCTAGACTGCCTTGGACTTACAGAATGGACATGAGAATTGACAAGAACTTCTTGTTGAAATGGGGTGAAAAGTCTGAGCAGAATAAGACTGCATGGGAAGAAGGAAAGAAAACATCATTGTTGAATGTTTATATTCAGATCTTGAACCTATTGGATGCTCAGAATATCAGAGCGGTATATTCCTATACAGGAAATGCTGATGACGATGGATATTTGACATCAGATCAATTCCAGACTCAGCTATCTCAAAGGTTGTCGGAACAAGCATATAGAGATCAGTATTCAATTGCTATTCAAAATATGTATAACTACGAATTGCCAAGAAGAATTAGACTTGGTGTTCAGTTGAATTTTTAAGTAGAGAAAGAGAAATAATTAAGATATGAAGTTGAGGTATATACTTTCGTTTGGACTCGCTCTAGCATTAACACAAATGGTGTTTGCAAGAGGAGCAGAGAATAAGGAAGATGGAAAGAACCAGAACAGACCTTCTTTGGCTGCTGGTTGCTCTCCGGCTAACTCTATTATTTACCTTGAGTATAACAATGTGCGTACTAGGGTAGAGACAGGTGGTTTGTGGTGGCAAGACCGTGCAAACAGATCTGCGGATTACGAGGTGCCAAAAGGGTCCAATTCCTTTGCTATTTATGCAGGTGGACTATGGCTAGCCGGCACAGATGTTAATGGTCAGCTAAAGGCAGCCGTTAGTAAGTTCGGTTCCGGAGTTGATTATTATTCCGGTCCTTTGAACAATGATGGTACTGCAGAAATTGATGCTGCCAGATGTGAGAGCTGGGATGATTTCTTTGAAATTAGCAGAAAAGAAGTGGAGGAGTTCGTTCTCTACAACTCCAGCGATGATGAGACCAAAGCAGAATTATTCCCTGATGGTTACGAAGTTCCTAGTTCAATTAAGAATTGGCCGGGAAATGGCTTGCCTAACACTGATTCTGCTCAAAGAGCTTTGTTGGCCAATAAGCTTGCACCTTATATTGATGTAAATGATGATGGACTTTATGACTACAGAGATGGAGATTACCCTTTCTACGATCTGGGTTCATCCCTGAATGCTAATATCAAAGATAGTAGCTTGATCAACAGCGATGGAATTATCGATTGTAGAGCTCCTAGAATTGATAGAAGTGAAAGTGCAGGTCGTCCACTTTTTGGTGATAAAACTTACTGGTGGATCTTTAACGATAAGGGAAACTTGCATACAGAATCTAATGCTCCTTCCATCGGTATGGAAGTTCATGCTCAGGCATTTGCATTTGCAACCAATGATCAGATCAACGACATGACCTTCTATAACTTTGAGTTGATCAACCGTTCTACTTTTACCTTAACAGATACTTATTTCGCCTCTTACGTAGATCCGGATCTTGGAACTCCAAGTGATGATTATGTTGGTTGTGATGTTACTAGAGGTTTTGGGTATTGTTACAACGGTGATGAATTTGATGATGACTTTTCTGGTCAAACTGGATATGGAGCAACCCCGGCATGTATCGGTATCGACTTTTTCGAAGGTCCTTATCAAGATGCTGATGGTATCAATAATGAAGTAGGTATTCGTCCTGGTCAAGCACTTAATGGTCTTGGTTACCGTGATCCATCTTCACCCGAGCCTGATACTATCATTGATAACGAGCGTTTTGGAATGAGACGTTTCGTATACTATAATATTGGTGGCGGACAAAATGGTGACCCCACCCTTGCTATCCACTATTACAATTATATGAGAGGTATCTGGCAAAATGGTCAGCCAATGCTTCACGGTGGTAATGGTCTGAACTCTGCAGGAGTTGAGCAAGGTGTTCCAACGGCCTTCATGTTCCCAGGAGATACCGATCCACTAGGATGGGGTGTTGTAGATGAGCAAGGTGTACCTAGAGAAAGAGATAATTTGAACTGGACAGAAGACAATCCAGGTGGTGGAGAAGATAGAAATGACCCGGGTGATAGAAGATTCTTGCAATCCGCCGGTCCTTTTACCCTTGAACCGGGTAATGTAAATGATATTACTGTGGGAGTTGTATTTGGACAAGCTGAGTCAGGAGGAAGGTTGGCATCAATTGATGTTGCTTTCACTGCTGATAACAAAGCCCAAGCCTTGTTCGATAATTGTTTCCAGGTATTGGATGGACCGGATGCTCCGGACCTAGTCATTCAAGAACTTGATCAAGAGTTGATCTTCTTTATTACTAATAATGAGTTATCAAATAACTTCAGAGAGGAGTATGAAGAAGAAGATCCAAATATTATCACACCAGATGAAGTGATCAATAATGGAGGTGATCCTTACGACAATAAGTATCGTTTCCAAGGATATCAGGTTTTCCAATTGGCAAAATCAGATGTCTCAATCAATGAGATCTACGATCCTTCAATTTCTAGATTGGTATTCCAATGTGATATCCAAGATGGAGATACAACTTTGGTGAACTATGTATTCGACGAAGCATTGCAAACCAACTTCCCTCAAGTAATGGTGGAAGGTGCAAATGAAGGGATTTCTCACTCTTTTAGAATTACGGAGGATCTTTTTGCTGAGGGAAGTAATAGGTTAGTAAACTACAAAACCTATTATTATATAGCCGTTGCTTATGCAAGTAATGTTTACAAGCCATATGCCCAAGATGTTGCTCCGGATCCGGATGATTATTTAGCAGCAGCTTACGATGGACAGAAGACTCCTTATTTGGCGAGTAGAAAAACTGCCCTTGGAGGTTCTGTTGAATCACAAGCTGCCATCCCACATAGAACGGTTTATGAAAATGGCGGAACTGTAACGAATGCTAGATACGGAGACCTAGTTGGAATTACTAGATGGCAAGGTCAAGGTAACGGGGGAAATGCCTTGGAGTTGACCCAATCTACCGTTGATAGGATCATGAAGAGTAAAGATTGGGAAACCAATACTCTTCCTGTGAAGTTGGATTATACTCTGGGAAGAGGACCAATTCAAGTTAAGGTGGTTGACCCACTTAATATTGTTGATGGAAGTTTCGTGTTCAAAATGTACAAAGAAACAGGTGGAACAAGACTTGACTCAGCATTATGGACCATCAGAAATAGATCTGAAGGAAGAACTGTTAATTCTGAAAGAGGCATCAACTCAAGAAATGAACAGATCTTATTTGGTGCTGAATGGAACTGGGGAATGTCTGTTGATGTAGGACAATCATTGCTTCCAGGTGATCAAAAGGCTCCAAGTTCTGGTTTCTTAACCGCGAGATCAACTACTAGTGCACAACAGAACTGGTTGGGTGGAATTCCTGATGCAGACGGAAATACACCATTTAACTGGATTCTATCGGGAACTGTT
>JAUIGQ010000081.1 GCA_030429925.1 Bacteroidia bacterium
CTCTAGCACTCCCTTTCTCATCTGCGCTTTGGTGTTTTCTATTTTCATATACCTTGATTTTTCTTATTTCGATTCTAAATGAATGTCTCCATATACTGAGAACATCACTATTTTTTCATCTCCTTGCATCACAAAGTGAACTTCATTCAGGTCTTTTCCTTTTTGATCTACCATGATGTATAGCTCGTCTTTTTCGCCATCTTCATCATCATCTTCGATCTTTCTTTCTATGTAACCTCTTTTCTTGAACTCCTTGAGGATCTCTTGATAGTTATATTCCTCTTTATTTACTACTAGGAACCTTCCTCTCTTGAAATCGCCTTTGACTAGCTTTTCTTTTCCATTTAAATCTAGGTCCATATCAAAAAGATCTTCGAAATCTTGATTGACACTCATTCCAAAGGTGGATGAACATTTGTCCTCTATCATTTCATAGATCTCTGAGGCTCCTTTTCCTGAAACTGCTCCCATCACACTTAAGTGAAGAAGAAAAGCAGTGAGTATTGTAGTTATAGTTTTCATTTATATAATATTTGGCATGACAAAGATATGTACAAAAGATATTACTATGCAATACATAGTACTAAAATAATTTTAAAAATATTTATAAATGGTTGAAATACAGTGATAAACGGTCTAAAATATTTTTTAGACTTTTGCAGGAGTTCTAGCAATTCAACTTAAATCGACTTGAATCATGGAGATCTTTTTGCAATCTGAGACTTATATTTCTTTGCTCACCCTTACCTTTTTGGAGATAGTACTGGGCATTGATAATATCATATTCATTTCTATTGTATCAGATCGTTTGCCCCAAGAATCGCAAAAGAAGGCAAGAAGCATCGGCTTGGTCTTGGCGATCATAATGAGAGTTCTTCTGCTTCTAGGAATATCATGGATCGTTCATCTCACAGAACCTATCCTTACTATTATGGACTTCGATCTAAGTTGGCGTGACCTTATTTTAATAGCCGGTGGTTTATTCCTTTTAGCAAAGTCAACTTCGGAGATCCACGAGAAGATAGGAGGGGAGGATGAGGAAAAGCTCATGGATTCAAAGACCAAACTAACGGTTAAGAAAGCGATCTTTCAGATTGTACTCCTCGATATTGTTTTTTCTTTTGATTCCATTCTTACAGCAGTAGGACTGTCCGACCAGATCATCATTATGATCCTGGCCGTGATCATAGCATTGGTTGTCATGCTCATCTTTGCTGAGAAAGTGAGTGGATTCGTCAACCGTAATCCAACGGTAAAAATGCTGGCATTGGCCTTTCTGATCATGATTGGTACCCTTCTATTGTTAGACGGTTGTCATGTTCATGTGCCTAAGGGATATATATACTTCTCCCTTGCATTCTCATTGTTTGTGGAATTCCTCAATCAAAGATTAAGGAGAAAGAATCGTCAGAGTGCCTCTTCTAAAGCGGCCTCTGAGTCTGAGTAATCTCTGAGAACATTGTAGACACTATCTCTCTCCATTGGCTTTCTGCCTACTTGCTTTATCAGCTCCACGATCTGCTGAGTGGTCATTACCGGGCTTTGCTCTTCTGCACCTGCCATTGAGTAGATCTTTGTAGAGTCGTCTATTGTACCGTCAATATCGTTTACTCCGTATGCTAAAGTCAATTGAGCAGTTTCTCTGCCAATCATCGGCCAATATGCCTTCAGATGAGGGAAATTGTCCATAAATATCCTTGCAACTGCATACATTCTCAAGTCTTCGATCACAGATACTTCTCCAACATCCGACATTTGATTGTTGCCTTTTCTGTACTTCAATGGAATGAAAGTGTTGAAGCCTCCCGTTTGGTCTTGCAATTCTCTCAATCTGTTCATATGGTCAATACGATCTGCAAATGACTCTATATGTCCGTACAAAATAGTTGCATTAGAGGGCATTCCAATTTCATGAGCCGCCTTATGGATCTCCAGCCATTGATCAGAGGAGCATTTATCTTTACAGATCTTCTCTCTTATATCTTCTGCAAAGATCTCAGCACCACCTCCGGGCAGGGAGTTTTGTCCATGATCTTTCAGAATTTGCAGACCTTCTTTATAAGAAACCTTGGCTTTTCTACACATATACTCCAGCTCTACCGCAGTAAATGCTTTTACATGCAACTCCGGGCGTATCTCTTTGATATTCTTGATCAGATTTGCAAAATATTGCAGTCCCATCTTAGGATGCACTCCACCAACAATATGGACTTCTGTTACCTCTTTTCCTTCATAACTTCTGATGATATCATAGATATCATCTTCACTTAATTCCCATGCGTCATAATCGCCCTTTTGCCTCAAAAGTTTGGAGTAAGCACAGAACTTGCAATCAAAAACACAAATATTGGTTGGCTCTATGTGGAAGTTCTTATTGAAATAAGTAGCATCACCATGCATTCTCTCCCTTATGCCATTTGCCAATGCTCCAAGAAAGTTCAACTCTCCTTCTTCGAAGAGCAAGATCCCCTCATCAACAGTAATTCTCTCTTTTGCTACTACCTTTTGAGCGATCCGCTTAAGATCCTTGCTCAGGTCGAATTTTTCAATTAGTTCTTTCTTCATCTCTTATTTCTGCTTGCAAAGATAACATCCAACTAGCATTAGTGTTGTATGATCACCTTAGTTTGATCTATCCATTTTTCTCCTCTGATCCTCAAAACATAAATTCCATTCTCAAGCTCAGTAGTATTCAGTTTTAGAATATCCTTTGTTCTTTCATTCATACCACAACTATATACAATAGCACCTCTAATGTCAATCAATTCTATCTTGGCTTTCTCATCAATTGAACCTTCCCATTGAATGTTTAGCTGCTCCTTCGCTGGATTTGGGAATACTTGAAAGGATCTTCCTTTTTTATGCTCATCTAGTCCCACAGGCAAACATCCTTTAGATAAGAGTAGGTTGGTTCTTTGAATCACTAATGTGTTTCTCATCCTTTCTTTTTGTCCTTCGCTATAGTTGGCCATGCATGCATCATCTACATAACCCATATAATTGCTCAGCATATCTTTTGTTCCACAGCTAATTCTTGGGTTTGTTGGGCAGTCATAATAAACTTGACCTTGATTGGGTGTGTCGTTTACAAGGTCGTCGTCTGAACAACTTACCCCATTTACACCCCATGGGTGATAAAGTCCTAACCAATGACCTACCTCATGAGTTGTTGTTCTTCCTTTATTATAGGGAGAACTTGCTGTTCCGGTAGTGCCAAATGCTCTGTAGGTGATGATCACCCCGTCTTTATTAGGATTACTTTCATTAGGTGGACTTGATCTTCCTAAGATATCATTTCCTTGTCCGTCTGTTCCATAATCACCCACCCAAATATTTAGATAGCTATTTCTATCCCAGGCCGGGCGGATCACATAATATTGATCGGTGGTGCCAATATTGTCAATATTGGTTGAGTCTCTAGTAATTCCGGAAGTAATATTCCCTTGAGGGTCTCTTTGAGCAAGACAGAACTCAATCTTTGTATCTGCAATTGAAAACTCTGGTTCAACTAATCCTGTATCTGTATTTAATTTTCTAAAGTCTTTATTTAATGCATCTATCTGAGACAAGATCTGTGCATCTGAAATATTCTCTGTGCTATTCTTATAGATCACATGAACCACCACCGGCACAATAAACACATTCTCTGTTTTTTGCTTTGATGCCTTCTTCAGCTTTTCTTCTAACTCATTTGTAGACCTTCTAAACTCTTCAGATCTGTTAAGTTCTGATAGATAACGATCGTAATCACACCTTTGATAAGATTGGGCGTGAAGAAGCACTGAGAGAGATAAAAAGATGAGTAGAAATGCGCTCTTCATTAATTATTTTGATAAATCGTTGTTATAGAGGCAACTATTTTAAATATCTGTTCGTCTATGGGGTGTAAGACTTTGTGGTAGATATCTTACAACTATTCCCTAGGGCCTCCATTTATTTGGAGGCCTTTCTTTTTTACAAATCTCTGCAGAATTTACAATACTTAGAGCTTGGGTTGTGTTTAAATGCAATTTTTGGATCTATTATTTCACTGATCAACCTGCTTAAAAACTCTTTGCTATCGCCTGTTTCAAGTCGACTTGGTCGTAAAATACCACTCTTTAGATTGCGGAAACTTAGTATACCTGCCTCAAACTCATCTTCCCCTTCTTTTTCATATAGCATTTTGTAGATCATCAATTGGATCTGCTTACCGTATTTATTCTCTTCACTTTCAAAGATGGTCTCAAGGTCCTTAGCGTTCAGCTGTCTGGGCTCTACCAAGCCACTTTTGTAGTCAATGATCTGCTTAATTCCTTGATGTTCTTCAACTCTATCTATTTTCCCTTTCAACTTCAATGGAATGTTTCTTCCTCCCTCTAACCGGATCTCTCCATTCCATTCTTGCATTTTTTCTACCTCTATCAAATGGATCGGACTGCCGGAAGCTCTTTCCAACTCCCAATTGAAGAATTTCTCTAGATAGGAAAGACAAACTTCAAATACAAGTTTCATCTTTCCTTCTTTCCATTTTTGAATGCCGTTCTTTTCAAAGGTTTTCTTCAGCGCTACTTGACAATTCTTAGAAATCTGTTTTATGGTTTCAGCTTGAAGAAGCTCTCCTTCATAATCTTGGTAAAGCACTTCCAATGTATCGTGTAGCAAAGTTCCAAAAAGGCTATCCTCAATTCCTTCCTCAGGGTCTGAGTATTCTTCTTCTTTTAATCCTAGTATGCTTCTATAGTAAAAATCAAGCGGACATTGCAAATAAGAGTTGATGGAAGAAGGGGAGAGCCCACTTTCGAATTTTGATCGAATTGCTTCCAGTACTTTTTCATTTTTCTCTACTACTTGTTCTGTGATTGAAGTGCTGCTCTGAGGAGTTCGAACCTTGATCTCCTTGATCTTGATATTGGGGTTTTTCTCAGGCATTTCGTACAATAGTTGCTCTATAAAACGACTCCTCTCAGCTCCTTTGATTCCTTCTACAGAGTTGTTGTAGATCAAATGCACTTTCTCGGCTCTTTGCAATACCCTATAAAAATGGTAGGCGAATATGGCATCTTTCTCTTTGTGGGTAGGAAGGTTGAATTTTCTTTTGATCTCATAGGGGATCAAAGAGTTCTGACTCTTGCCTGAAGGTAGAATACCCTCATTCAAGCTGCAGATATATACTTCTTTGAAATCCAATGTTCTACTTTCCAATACACCCATGATCTGCCATCCATTCAGGGGCTCTCCTACAAAAGAAAGATTGGACTTAGCAATGAATTGTCGGTAGATATTCAATAGAGCATTGCCGGATAGAGGAGTAGTTCCATCAATCTCGATCAATCGGTTGAAGAGTTTATAGAAGTGATACAGGATCTCTAATTCCAGATCTTGCAAACTGCCACTATCCTTGAGCTGCACCACAAGCCGCTGCATTCTTTTTAAAACAGAAAGTTCTGTGCTGAACAAGTATTGGAACCCTTCTTCTAGCTTACTACTGACATCTCTTTGCGAAAAGTAGAGCTTTCCTTCTTCTTTCAGGGAATTTACCGCTTCTATGTGGGTTGAGGAAAGTTTTTGAAGGAAGGGGTCTTCTAAGAAGGAGAAGAGATCTTTGTGATAATAGTTATTTCTTTCATTTCCCTCCGATTGTCGGATCAATTTTAAGTAGTTGTGAAAGAAGGTATAAAAAGAGGATTGCTGTACCGGATAACCCATGGTGATATTGATGGGGCTGACTTCTTCAGGCAGACTTTCCAATACGGGTATCAATAGATTCTCGTCTGCCAATATGATCCCTTTTTCAAGAGGAGATGAAGTTTTGGTTGAACTCGATCGAATGATCTCGGCCAATAACTTTGCCTGCCCTACATCTCCGCTCATCCCATAAATATTGATCTCTTTTGAACCCGATATCAATTCATCGCCCAACCATTTGAACTCCTTTGATTGCTCAGCCATCCTTCTTAAGAAGATCCCCGCTTCTTGCATAGGGTCTTCCAAATAGTATTTATCCGCATCAAATAGCATCTCAACCTCTCTATGCGATCTAATTGCTTCAATGAAAGAATTCTCAGCCGGTGTTAAGGCATTGAAGCCGGCAAAACAATAGCTCTTTCCCTTCAGTAATTTATCTCCCTTTTCATTGATCCTATCGATGGCTTCTTTGTAGAGTTTTCCCTGATAAGCAAGTTTTTTACTACTGAGATGTTGGTTGAGTTGATTGTAATACCCTTGGAACTTCTCCCAAAAGCTTAGATACTTCTTTTGATAATCTGTTAGCTCTTCTCCTTCCGGCGTCCAGCTCTCCAAAGCCTTACTGGCATTTAAAAAAGAGAAGAGTTCAGTTGCATCTATCAGGTTTCTGTCGATCTCATTGAAATCATAGAGCAAGATATTGGCCCAGGCCATAAAGTCTTCCAAGCTATCCGCTTTATTCCTTTCTTTCTCTTTGTAAACAGTATAGAACTCGAAAATGAGGTCGAGTTGATCGGGAGTAGATAACTCACTGATCTCCCCAATAAAGTCCTCCATACTCCTGATAATCGGAAGCCAGCTAGCGCCCTTAGACTTTTCTTTGAATGCTTCTATTAAGAATATCCTAGCCCTTCTGCTTGGAAGCACCAATACCAACTCATCAAGTTGATCTTGATATTTTTCCAGCACATGTGCCGCCAACTCTTGTAAAAAGCTCTCTTTCATTATCCTCTATCAGCTTTGCAATTTATACAATAATGTAGAGTTAATCAGATAGGGATGGTATAGAATTGGATAGGGCGGCTGCCTCTTTATACTTAACTTTGCAATCGATATGAAGATCAGAAGAATTATAACCTTTTGCCTGCTGGTTCTCACTCCGCTTTTCGCTAGTGCTCAAGCAAATAATGAATGGAACAGGAAAGATGCCAATGGACTTAAATACGGTCCGTGGAAGGGCTTTTATCCAGGTGGACAACTTCGCTATGTTGGTCAGTTTGAAAAGGATCAAGCGGTAGATACTTTCCGCTATTATTTTGAAGATGGTAAAATGAAAAGTTTATTGATCCATCAGCCAGAACAAGCCAATAAAGTATTGGCTATTCATTTTTATCAGACAGGGGATACCCTAGCCAAAGGATTTTATGTGAATCAGAAGA
The DNA here is from genome assembly GCA_030429925.1 of Bacteroidia bacterium. GTDB lineage: Bacteria > Bacteroidota > Bacteroidia > Flavobacteriales_E > Vicingaceae > UBA1494. The sequence continues at coordinate 7,107 of JAUIGQ010000081.1, forward strand.
AGAATGGGGTTTGGATGTCCTATGGTGCCAAGAGTGTTCCCGTAGAAAGAGGGGCGTACAAAGATGATAAAAAGCACGGTAAATGGACGATCTACTATCCAACTGGAGTCATCTCCGAGGAGATCCATTATAAGGAAGGAATAGAGGATGGACCTTATAAAACCTATTTTGAGAATGGTCAGATTCGTCAGGATGCTTTTTATCTGAATGGTGCTTGGCACGGACAAATGACCTACTATGCTGAAAATGGAAAGAAGGAAGAAGAAGGGGAGTATAAGCAGAATTTGAGAGATGGGAAATGGATCGTCTACGACAAGAATGAACTAGTGGTGAAGATCTATGAGTATGAGAATGGAAAGCTATTGAACCCTGATAAGGAAGATAGTTCTGAATACAATACAGAAGAGTTTAGGAATCAAAGAAAAGATCAGTTAGAGTTTGAGGATCTAAGGGGGAGGATCAAATATGAGTAAGAAAGGAAAAGTATTGGTTGCCATGAGCGGCGGCATCGATAGTTCGGTAACAGCCATGTTGTTGCACGAGGAGGGTTATGAGGTGATCGGTGTGACCATGAAGACTTGGGATTATGCAAGTTCAGGTGGCAGCAGGAAAACAACCGGTTGTTGTAGTTTAGATGATATCAATGACGCCAGGATCTTGGCAGTCAATTATGGTTTCCACCATATGATCATCGATATACGCGAAGAATTTGGTGATTTCATCATTGATAATTTCGTTGATGAATATATTGCTGGGAGAACTCCAAATCCTTGTGTGCTTTGCAATACTCACATTAAATGGGATGCTCTATTAAAAAGAGCAGATCAGTTGGGATGTGAGTTTATCGCTACAGGTCACTATGCCAATGTAAGACAAGAAAATGGTCGCTATGTAGTTTCAAAAGGGAAGGATGAGAATAAGGATCAATCTTATGTTCTTTGGGGATTGTCTCAAGAGGCTTTAGCCAGGACGCTCTTCCCATTGGGTAAGTTCACCAAGCAGGAGATCAGACAAATGGCCTTTGACAGAGGTCACCAGGAGCTGGCTAAGAAAGCAGAGAGCTATGAGATCTGCTTTGTACCGGATAACGACTATAGAGGCTTTTTAAAGAGAAGGGTAGAAGGATTGGAAGAGCAAGTAGCCGGGGGAGATTTTATCGATCTGGATGGCAATGTGCTGGGCAAGCATGAAGGATATCCTTTCTACACAGTTGGACAAAGAAAGGGGTTGGGCATTGCCATGGGTGAACCCATGTATGTGATCCGAATCAATCCTTCCGATAATACGGTAGTGTTGGGGAGGAAAGATGATCTGAGGAGAAGCCAGATGAAAGTTCGCAAACCCAACTTTATCAAATACGATCATTTGCCTCAAGACCAAGATGTACTAACCAAGGTGAGGTATAAGGACAAAGGTACCATGTCGCAATTGAGCATCAATCCAGGTGGGGAGATCGAAGTGGATTTCTTTGCCGAGGTAAAGGGAATTGCACCGGGACAGTCGGCTGTCTTCTACGAAGGAAGTGATCTTCTGGGAGGAGGGTTTATTAGTGTTTGATTGTCAAGATTTGATAATTCCTTAAATTGACTAAAGTTTGAATAATTTACATACTCTAAATAATAAGTCAATTTTAATTCTCTGATGTTCAGAATAATTCTCATAGTTGTTTTAATTCTAGCCATTCTCTCTTGCAGGAAGGAAGATAAGGAGGAACTTCCTGTCAATTTTGAAGGATATACCTATTTGCCGCTAAAAGTAGGGGATGAAGCTATTTTCAGGATCGACTCTATCAGCTATGATGATTTTACCGGTATGGTTGATACGACTGTTTATTATCGCAAAGAAGTAGTTGCAAGTCAATCCACTGATCTAGGTGGAAGAACGGTCTTTAAAGTAGAGTTGTATTCTCGACCAAACGATAGCACAGCTTGGCGCCTGATCAGAGTGGATGAAAAACACAGAGGTACCTATCGCTATGAGCTTAAAAGGAACAGCATTGTATATGTGCCAATGGTATTTCCTCCACTTGAAGAGAGTAGGTGGAATGTGAATTCTTTGAACAATCAGGAGGAAGAGACCTACAAATATCAAGATTTGCATCAAGCTTTCTCTATTTCCGGTAGTACCTATGACAGCACGGTAACGGTGCTTCAGAAAGAGCAATTGAGTCTCATAGGCAGGGAATCTTCAAAAGAAGTCTATGCCTCCGGTATAGGCTTGGTCTACAAAGAAAATATCAACTTGGCAACTGATATCAGTACTGGTCAGATCACTAGTGGGTTTGAGAGGAGAGAGTACTTGATTGATTGATTTTATGATTGTCTTGATTGGTTGAATTCCTGAATGTCTACAGTCAGGTTGAGTGAAGTAAAGGCCGCTAAGTACAATAGTTTCTAATCCAATATGGCTTCGACCCTTCGACAAGCTCAGGACAGCGCTCCGCTCAGCCTGACAAACTGCATATACTCAAAGCTCCAAACTTCTTCCAATCATCAGCAGTCCGCTTAGCATCATCAGTAAGATAACGAGTTTTCTAAAACCTTCATCGCTCATTTTGGAAAGAAGTCGTTTTCCAAAGATATTTCCGATTACTGCTCCACTGCCGATCAGTGCTCCATAGAGCCAGAGCTTGCCATGTAAGGCCCCAAGAAAGGCATAGGAACCCAATTGAGCGATTCCTACAAAGAAGGAGTTGGCCGTTTTTGTGGCGATCAGTTCTTCTTTGATCAAGCCGATGTTGAGGTAAAAGGGATTCATTATAGGACCGGTAGCACCAAAAAGGGTAGACACAAAGCTCACCACCAATCCGAGGGGAATGAAATAGATATTCTTCATGGGAAAGGAGGCTTTCTTTTTTCCAAAACGGTATTGAAAGACAGTACTAACCAAGAAGATACCCAAGAGTATTTGTATCCAGTCGGCATTCAGCTCTGCAAATACCAGCCCTCCCAGTATTGCACCTACAATGGCTGCCGGTACATAGAATTTTGTGATGCTCCAATCAATATGCTTCCAAAAAAGGTATAACCTGGCAGGCCTACCGATCATATTACCCAAATTCACTACCGGAGCAACTACTTGCGGACCTAAATAGAATCCTACGATCGGCAACATGATCAAGGCTCCGCCTCCTCCGGATAAAGTAGAAACGATATAAGCGAAGATGCCGGATAAAAAGAGGATGAAGAAAGTCATACCAAATGAGAAAGAGGAAATAAGAAATAAGAAAGAAGAAAGAAGAAATTGCAAAGCTTTTATTTCAAGTTTTTAGTCTCTCGATTCAAGTTTCTAGTCTCTTGAGGGGCGCCGTTGGCTGCTTCAATTCCCATAGAGATCCATTTTCTTGTATCAAGTGGGTCTATCACTTCATCTACCCACAAACGCGAGGCAGCATAGTAAGGAGAGGTTTGTCTGTCGTAGCGATCCGTGATCTCTTTTAATAGTTCGTTCTTAGCTTCATCAGTGATCTTTTCACCTTTAGCTTCAAGAGTAGCAACCTTGATCTGAAGTAGGGTTTTGGCTGCTGATGCTCCTGACATCACGGCAATATTAGCAGTTGGCCAGGCCACGATCAACCGTGGGTCGTATGCTTTTCCACACATCGCATAGTTGCCGGCACCATAGCTGTTGCCAATCACCACTGTGAATTTCGGTACAACCGAATTAGCCATGGCATTTACCATCTTTGCCCCGTCTTTAATGATCCCTCCATGTTCGGCTTTCGAACCAACCATGAATCCACTTACATCTTGTAAAAAGACCAATGGAATCTTCTTTTGATTACAGTTCATGATGAATCTGGCTGCTTTGTCGGCAGAGTCTGAATAGATCACTCCTCCAAACTGGGTACCTGTCTTTTTACTCTGGACCAATTTCCTTTGATTGGCGACGATCCCCACTGACCATCCATCAATGCGTGCATAGGCGCAGACGATAGACTTACCGTATTCTGCTTTGTATTCGGTGAACTTACTTTCATCTACCAATCCACTGATAATGTCTTTTATATCATATTGCTGATTTCTATCGTAGGGGATCTTTCCATAGAGGTCGGTAGGTTCACCTTTGGGGGGCAATGCCT